>NZ_JBFUBG010000090.1:0-28072 GCF_056405875.1 Rhizobium sp. P1_E6
GGACTGGACTGAGGCGAAGTTGGGTGAATTCTTGAGCTTCAAGAACGGTCTCAATAAGGCAAAAGCCTTCTTTGGCCATGGGACGCCTATCATAAACTACATGGATGTTTTTCGAGGCGGTGCCATTAACGAAAAATCGATTGATGGTCTAGTTGAGGTTACCGCGGCGGAACAGTCAGCTTACGGCATAAAAAATGGCGACGTCTTATTTACGCGAACCTCGGAGACACCTGAAGAGATTGGGCTTGCCGCTGTCGCAGACGGGGTTCTAGATGGGACCGTTTTCAGCGGATTTGTCCTGCGTGGGCGGCCGAAGAGCCAGAGGCTCACCATCGCTTTTTCCAAGTATTGCTTCCGTTCGGAGGCTGTCAGGAGGCAAATTGTCTCCCGGGCAACTTATACAACGAGAGCCCTGACCAATGGACGCCAGCTGTCTGAAGTGGACATGTTGGTGCCAAGGGACGCCGATGAGCAAAATGCAATTGCTCACGTGTTGAATGAGATGGACGCCGAGATCCAAGCCCTTAAAACCCGCCTTGTCAAGGCACGGCAGGTCAAGGAGGGTATGACGCAAAACCTTTTGACGGGTCGGATTCGGCTGGTCTGACGATTTAGAGTTATTGATTTTTGAGGACGGAGACAGGGCGATGAGCACAATCGGCGAGGCGGAGCGCAAAGCGCAGAACAGGATCATCGACCTGCTGACCGCCCGCCGCGCAGATGCGCCCGACGCTCTTGGATGGCGCTACCTCGGCGATTGGATGACACGCCCGGATAATGCCAATATTGAACCCGACTTCCTGCGCCCATGGCTCCTTTCGCGGGGTTACGCACCAGAAGTGGCCGACCAAGCCATTACCCGCCTGAAGCKCGCGGCGCAGATGGAGGGCACAAAGTTGTTCGATGCCAACCGTGCCTTCTATGACCTGCTTCGCTTCGGACTTGCCGTCACTCCGGGCCCTGGTGAGGCTCCTGTCACCGTCCGCTTCATTGATTGGGAAAACCCGGCCGCCAATGACCTTGGCGTCGCCGAAGAGGTCGCGGTCAAAGGCAAGAGCGCCAAGGCCTACAATAAGCGGCCCGATCTTGTGCTCTACGTCAACGGCATTGCCCTTGGTGTGATCGAACTGAAGAAATCCACCATCGGCGTGGGTGAAGGCATCCGTCAGACGCTGGACAACCAACGCCCCGAGTTTATCCGGCATTTCTTCACCACAGTGCAGATTACCTTCGCAGGCAATGACAGCGAGGGCCTTCGCTATGCGCCCATCCAGACGCCGCAGCCCTATTGGATGGCGTGGAAGGAAGAAAGCGAGATCATTTCCAGGCTAGACCGCGACGTGACCCAGATGATGGCACCAGCGCGGTTTCTGGAGGTGATCCATGATTTCACGCTGTTCGATGGTGGCATAAAAAAACTTGCCCGTCCGAACCAGTATTTCGCGGTGAAAGCCGCGCAGGAGCGTGTGCGAGCCAAAGAAGGCGGGATCATCTGGCAAACGCAGGGCTCAGGTAAAAGCCTGATCATGGTGATGCTGGCGCGCTGGATCCGAGAGCACCATCCGGATGGCCGCGTCCTGATCGTAACCGACCGCAAGGAACTGGACCGCCAGATCGAGGACGTGTTCGGCAACACCGGCGACAAGGTGCGTCGCGCCCGCACCGGTAACGATCTGATGGCTGCATTGGCCGACCCCACGGATCGCATCATCTGCTCGCTCGTCCACAAGTTCGGGAAGCGCGAGCAAGGGGAAATGGAAGGGCTGGTTGCCGACATCCAGAACGCTAACATCGGCGCGCCTGCGGGGGAATTCTTCGTGTTTATCGATGAGGCCCATCGAACGCAATCTGGCAAACTTGCGAGAGCCATGCGGCAGATCATGCCAGAGGCGATGTTCATCGGGTTCACGGGAACGCCTCTCCTGCGGTCAGACAAAGGGACGTCGCTCGAAACATTCGGCCCGTATATCGGAACGCCTTATCGCTTCGATGAAGCGGTTGAGGATGGCGTTGTCCTCGACCTGCGATATGAGGCGCGGGACATCGACCAGCGGATTACGTCACCGGCCAAGATTGATGCCTGGTTTGACTCGAGGACCAAAAACCTAACTCCGATCGCCAAGGCAACCCTGAAACAGCGCTGGGGGACCTTGCAGCGCGTCCTATCCAGCAAGGACAGACTGGAACAGATCGCCAACGACATTATCATGGATATGGAGCTGAAGCCGCGACTGAAAGCGGGCCGCGGCAATGCGATGCTGGTTGCAGGGTCGATTCCGGAAGCGTGCAAGTTCTTCGAAGTCTTCCGAAAATCAGGATCAGTTTTGGCCTCCAACTGCGCCATCGTGACGTCCTATAAACGCGCAGCGCCTGAGCTGGCCGGTGAAGAAACCGGGATGGGGGAGACCGAAAGGCAGTATGTGCATCGCGTTTACACTGACCTGTTAGGCGAAAGATCGGAGGAGGATTACGAAGAGGAAGCTCTGCGCCTTTTCAAGGACGAACCCGGCCGCATGAAGCTTCTGATCGTGGTGAGCCGCTTGTTGACCGGCTTTGACGCACCAACAGCCACCTACATTTATATCGACAAGCAGATGCGTGACCACGGTCTGTTCCAGGCGATCTGCCGCGTGAACCGACTCGATGGCGACGACAAGGATTTCGGCTACATCGTTGATTACAAGGATCTATTCCGGAACATCGAAAACGCGGTGGATGACTACACGTCCGAGGCCTTCGATGAATTTGACAAGGAGGATGTCCAAGGCCTGATCACCGATCGAGCGGAGCAAGCCGATGATGATCTGCGAACAGCACGAGATGCCTGGCTTGGATTGCTTGATGCCGTCGAACAGCCGAAGGGTGATGACGAGATCTTCGCCTATTTCTCTAGTCCTCAGGGCTTGGAGAATGACCCGCTCTCTGAAGAAAAGGGTCGGCGGCGACAGGCACTCTATCGGCTGGCCGGACACTACGCACGTGCCTATGCAAACGTCGCGTCCGAACCAGACGGTTCGGGCTTCAATGAGTTGGAACTTGGAGAGATCCGCAATGAGGTCGAACGGGCGATCAGCATTCGTGATGCAGTCAGGCTTCATAGCGGTGACGCCGTCGACCTGAAGCTTTACGAGCCCGCGATGCGGCACCTTATCGATACCTACATTCGTGCCGAGGACTCCACCGTCATCTCCCATCTCGACGACATCAGCCTGATTGATCTGGTGCAAACCAACGGGGCGGACGCAATCAACGGCCTTCCTACTCCATCAAAAGGCAAGCAAAGCAATGTTGCCGAGGCCATAGAAAACAACGTCCGCAGGCTGATCATCGATGAGACGCCGGTAAATCCAAAATTCTATGAGATGATGTCTCAGCTGCTAAGCGACTTGGTAGCTCAGCGCCGAAACGATGCGATTGAATACGCTGGGTATCTCGAGAGGATTTCAGAACTGGTCAGGCGCGCAAAAGAGGGCCATGGAACCGACTATCCGGACACAGTAAAATCGGCTGGCCAGAAGGCTCTTTTTGATAACCTCAATGAGGATGAGGAGTTGACGCTGAGAGTGGATCAGGCGGTGCGCAGTGTCGCGCCTGACGGGTGGCGGGGACACGCGATGAAAGAAAAGAAAGTCAGGCTCTCCCTGAAACGAGAAATATCGGACGACACGCAAGTTGAGCGCATCCTGCAGTTATTGAAGAACCACAGTGAATACTGAGCACCACACCATCGGCAGCTTGAACGTCGAGGTTCGTTGGAAGAGCATCAAGAACCTGCATGTCGGTGTCTATCCCCCTGACGGCCGCGTTYGCGTAGCCGCGCCGATGGCGGTCAGTCTTGACGCAATCAAGCTCGCGGTTCTCACCCGAATGACCTGGGTTCGGAGGCAGCAGGCCAAATTCGCGGCGCAAGAGCGTCAATCCGTAAGGCGGTATCAATCCGGCGAAACCCACTTCCTCTGGGGCCGGTCGTTACGGCTCGAAGTGGTCGAATGGGATAAGGCCATTTATCGTGTGTCGGAGCAACGGGGCGATAGGTTAAGCTTCCAGATCCCGCGCGAGAGTAGTTTCGAGCAGCGAGCAGCTTGGATGGCAAATTGGAGGCGCAGCCAGTTGAGAAAACTAGCAGCTCCAAAAGTGACCCGATGGTCGGATATTCTGGGCGTTACCCCTGAAAAGTGGGGCATCCGAGACATGCGCACCAAGTGGGGTAGCTGCAATTCTCGGAAATMCATCATCTGGCTCAATAGCGAGCTCTCCAAGAAGCCAGCAGCATCACTCGATTATGTGATCCTCCATGAGCTCGCCCATCTTATCTCCAACCGGCATGATACGCTTTTCCTCGCTGTCTTGGATGAGCACATGCCGAAATGGAGGCCGATCCGGGCCGAACTGAATGCATTGCCGTTGGCGGCATGGGAAGCTACGTCGGCTTAAGAATGACAAGATAAAGGATGCTTAGTCCGTTGGTGGATTTAAATAAAATTGCCCTACTTGGCATCGATGTGGGTTTCTCGAAATCTAGGCCCACGACAGGCATTGCTTGGAGCAAAAACGGCGAGTTTGGGTCTGCCAGGACGCATTCGGACTGGGAGCGTCGTAGTCGATATATCCCGGCAGCGACAGCTTTTTCAGTGATAGCCATTGATGGGCCACTTATCCCTATCGGTGCAGATGACAGCTTGGACCGTTTGTGCGAGCGCCTATTCATTAGGGGAGCATTTCAGACCCGGTGCAAACCGGGCTTGAGCAATCAYGGATACGGGAAGGATCTGCGCCGAGCCGCATCGCACACTGCCGCGCAGGTTCTACATTTGGCGGCGCCAAGCGTGGCAATCGAGAAGGCTATTCGGCCCGGCACCTCTGTTATCGAAGCTTTCCCGAACGCATTTCTTGGAGTCCTTTTGCCCCAGGCGCGCTTTGCTTTACCCGCAGCTGGAAAACGAAAGAAGTTCGATTGGCTCTATGACCATGCGATCGACAGCGGCGTTCTCGGCGACCTTTTTCATGCTTTGAATTGGGAAAATCCACCCTTGCTGGATGCGGTTTCGGCAGAAAGGGACCACGAGAAACGAGCAGCTTGGATTTGCCTGCTCACAGCAGCTTGCGCCGCGACCGGCACGTCTGAAATCATTGGAGACGACAAGGGCGGATGGTTCTGGCTACCTCAGTCGGACCTTTGGGCGCCGTGGGCTCGGAACGCGCTTGAGAAGAACCAAGCAGCTTTGGCATGATTGCCTTTAACTTCGGAACGCCAACAGGTTGGCGCAGTGCTATTGAGCTTGACCCGACAGCACTCACTCTATCAAAAATCGCCAGTGAGCTCCTGAGGCCGATTGAGAACGTTCACTCTTAGTCAGTTCTCCGTCACAATCTGCCGGTAACTTTGCTTTTTTTGCCGGAAGAGGGCCAATGCAGTTCACGCGTATCTTCCCGCAAGTTCCCCGACTATCTCACACCCTATCGAGAAGCTTCAGCACGGTCGCGCTGCACCTGATCGCGGAATAAATCTTAGATCGGGCCAAACAGGTTGACCGATCCTCTGAGGTTGCCGGCGAAGGTTATGCCGCTTGCTTTCGTGGCCTCATCTTAGTAGCCGATCGAAGCAGCCTCTTTGACTCCAGCGTTCGCGCTGGAACAATCCTTGGCAAAAAGTGAAAGGAAGTGTTGGCTTGCCTCGACGCTCGCCCACGAGCTTGTCTGTCGACTTCCGGCATGGGAGGTTTCGACGCCAGGATCGCCGCCCGCATGGAAGGCATCCCCAACACGCAAGTTGGCATCCCCTAGGACTTCGTATCCCGACGCAAGATCATCCATGTGCCTTAGCGTCGCTCTTCTTGACGGCAGAGAGGGTCGACGACCCCGGATGGCGATGACGAGACAGCAACCCTCGAGCCGTCATCATCCACGAGAAGCCCAGCCGAACAGCACACGGCTGCTTGCTAGGCACCGTCTCCCGGACAGGTTGGGCCCGCCATTACGGCCAAGCTGGCACGAATATCCGCTTGAGCGGAATAAGTTGCTGTGTTTCAAGGTCAAGCTTGTCGTATTGCTCTAACAAGCTCTTCACCAGGTCGTCGAGATCCATCAACGCTAGAGGAATATTGGCTCTCTCTGCTTCATAGCGAGCTTCTCGGCTGAAGCCACCAGTGCTTACATAAAGCCCTTTATCTTGAGGGTGTCTTCCACCTAGGAAGCTCCGCACGTCGGGCGCGCCCATGGTGCCTCTGCGGTGTTTTACTTCCACTACGATCCGCGGCGACTCGAAGCCGAAACCATCTGGCGAGGCAACGATGTCCTTGCCACGATCGGGTCCGGCTTCAGAAACACGCGTTTTATAACCGAGGGAGCGCAGCAGACCAGCCACGAGTTCTTGCATATCGTCCCAGGCAAGGGCGTTGACCTTGTCCTTTATGAACTCACGAGCGCGATTCTCCATCGACTTGAAGAGGTCGTCCTCTGTCGCATCTGTCGATACCAACGGCGAATCTGGCTTCACAGGCTGCCCCGATGTCATCGCCTTCCGCAGCTCTGCGGCAACTTCGTTCGAAATGCGGAAAAGCGTCGAGATAGCCCCCAAGCTGTTGCGGCTTTCGACGGACAGAAGATCGCGGCTGACCTCACCCGACCAGCTCACGGATCGGACTTGTGCATCTTCGGGATCGATAGATGTATCGTAGCGATAGGGGCCGGCAATCTCGCCAACCAGGTAGACTCGACGAGAGGGATTGTAGGTGACGACCATGTCACCGACTTCGATTTCGTTGACGAAACGATGCAGCTGGCCGGCAGCCATTGCGACCGATTGCGGCTTCGTTTCCGGCCATGCAGCCGAGACAAGATCGGCTATCGCTTTCCGCGTCTTCACATTCGAAAGATCACCGACTTCATTCCAGCCAATCGCAACCGCGGACTTATCTTTGAACGCTTCAAACAACCGTCCGTCACGTTCAGCACGCACCATCCAAGACTTGCTCATTCCCAACCCTTTTAGTTTGCGTGAACATCGCTGAAGGAAGCGACCACTGCAAGATCATCAAGATGGTTGTTGTTCGCTAACTCACAGGCGCTCACTGGCTCGTTTTGTGCGCCCTGCTGTCATGAGCATTTTTCAGGTGCGGACGCGCCAGCGGTCTTACTGGCCGACTTGGCGACAATGCTCGATCGAATATCGATTGTTGGAAGTTGACCGGTAGAGAGCAAAACGAATAGGTGGCGAACGATGACTTGAACTACCGTTCTCTCGTGCTTCCAGTTGCTGCTCAGAAACGGCCAAAGTTAGGAATATCGGTATAGTCCGCGACCGTGGATGCCCTCAACGTTTCAAGCGCTGCCCTATGGGGCCTCCGGAGAGCGGCAACGGTCCATACCTCGCCCCGGCTCGTCTTGATGCCAATCCCGTTCAGAGCGCCGACAAGAGCCGGCACGGAAAGATCGTGCCATTCGTTCGCCTTGATTGCCCTGGCGATCTCATCCACCTTCTCCTCGGCGCGGCGCTTGTTTGAGCTTGCACCGAGCTTCTGTGCCTTTGGTAGGTTCGTGCGATTTCCTAGTAGAGCACCAGCAGCCTTCTTCTCACTAAGCGCACGCCTCGTCCGCTCCGCGATCTTGTCACCCTCAAGCTCAGCGCGCGCAGCACGGCTGGCGATAACAAGAGGATCTTTTGTTCTACCTTCCGAAACGGAGACCACCATTACCTTCTTGTTCCTGATGATATGTTCAATGGTGTCCGTATGCCGTGAGAGCCGGTCAAGCCCATCAACCAGAAGATCGACATCGTTTGCCTGCGCAAAATCCAGTGCACGCTTGAGACCCTCCCGGAGCTCGAGACTCTTCTCTCCGCGACCGCTGGCAACATCCTGGAACCATTCAACGATCTCAACACCCGCTGCATCGGCGTATGCGCGAATGGATGCACGCTGCGCTTCAAGGCCAATACCGACTTCACCCTGCTTGTCGGTGGATACGCGGATGTAGGCTACTGCCTGCTTAGACGTGCGATAGGTGGTCATGTGTGTAGTAGTGCTCGTCAATAGAGGTCGGGGTCAGGGTGTGACGGTATGAGCAACACTATACGATACCGTTTAGAGATGATCAAGTGTATTCCGGGTGAGCAACTCTAAATCTTCAAGCCCCTAATTGGTCAGGAGGTGTGGACGCTCAGCCACTTAGCCATACCTGGAGATCCGTCGATCGATCCCTAGGATCGCTGCCGTTCCTCATCCCCGTTCCCTACAGCGTGCGTCCTGACGGGGAGGGGTAGGACCTCGCCGAACTGGCCCAGCGTTGGACTGAAACGACCACTGCGATATTGCCGCTAGCTTGGCTTTTTAGTGGCCCGTCGAAGCAACGCAGAGCGTGTGCCGACGATCGTTCGAACGCCCTTAAGGATGGGATGAACGACTCCTGGCTGTGCCAACTCTTCCGGGAGTATGGCCACTTCGGCCCTCGATGGAGTCGGCCATAACCAAAGACACGCTTGGCCGTGCCCGTGTGGCCCATCCTCACGAGAGCGCCGGCTGGTCTCGGCGCATGCTGCTTTCGCTCTCAATTCGTCTTTATAACGAACAGCGAGATGCAAGTCGGCAGGTGATTGTTGGGAAACGCTGGATGCGATATTGAAGCTCCGTAAGCGGGGCATCTGATGGACTTAGACGAAAAATACGGTGAGTGTCTGCCGTTTCAACGGGACGCCAGTGAAGTTGAACTGAGCGCACAGCCACGCAGCTTTCAAATCCTTACGGATGAGACTGCACCGGCTCTGAAAGCTCTTATCGAAACCGCTCCAGGACAACCGCTCATTCAAGTTGTCTACGCGACGACGCCCATCCTGTGGCTAGTCGATCAAGCCGGCAGCATTCGGTTTGCAATGGAAGAGGTGTTAAATCGTGACACTGGTAGCCTTCACTTCATCCTTCCGAGAAATGGCCCACCACTTCGACCGAACGAGGTGCGTTTGGGTCATCCATCCCTTCTTGAGCCGGGGGATCGGGAGACAAAGACGGCGAGGATTGGTGGCGAACTGTTTTATGATCCAGTTAGCGGCAAAGCACCGTGGGTGCTGACCAATAATTCTGGCCGTTACGGAAAGAGACCCCATATAAATCGTGAGCATCTGGAGAACGCGAACGGTATTTTCGCTGGCTTTGGCATATCGGTGCGCACGTTTTTCGTCTACACTCCAGCTGCATAGGAGTCAGCGATGATGGATGTCGCGAATTTAAAACCCTCGGATATCGAAGAGCTCGCGGAACATGGCGTATCGCGAACTATGAGGGACGCCATCCTTGACGGCTTACGACGACTATTACGGGAGGTTCGGCCCGACCAAGGCGCAGATAGTGACCGAATTCATATGACGGCGAGTCTGCTTGCTATGGGTGGTGTTTGGGAGCGTATAGATCCCAAAGAATTAGCCATCGCTATGGCTCATACCAACGAACTTAACATCAAAGATTTCCTTGAAGGCTTACCTGCGCGTTATAGCCGGGAGGTAGCTTATCACCTTGCGACAACAGCCGTATCGCTGCAGCTCACAAATCAAGGGCGATTGGTGGACTCTGTGGCAGCTTCGAGAGCGTATGCTTTTTTGGACGAAGGCGTAGAAATTGGTTTCGATATAGACGTAGCCGCCGAGTCAGCATTGGACAGCGGGTGGTCGTCGAGCACTGGAATAACRTGGCATCTTCAAAGTCGGCACGCTATGGAAGATGTAGCAAAGTCAACGTTACGTCCGCCCGAGTCGCCGCGGAAGAGCCGAAAGACCTCAAAATCGCTGCCGTGACCTAGGGGCCGCCGATCAACAAAAAGGCGGGCACTGAAGCTCGCCTTCTGAGTTTCTCTAAGGTTTGATCGCCAGTAGAGATTACTTGATGTTGAGGAACGGCACGGCAGAGCAGGTAACGAACGTGGAAGGCAGCTTGCCACCTTGGCGGGGCCTTTGTTAGCTAAAGAAGGTCGGAGCGGATCAGCTCGCGTAGGCGCTATCTTTGATCACACTCATAGATGCAGCAGAATTGCACAAACAGAACCGATCGAGACCGTCGGCGGGCCAATCCAATGATGGATGGCAAAATTCGTCCGAGGGAATCGTAGACACGAATGAAGAGCTTCCAGGAACCAGGAATACGGTTCATGACTTTACCGCGCTAAGTTCGACGATGATCCGGGAAAATGATGCGGATAAGTGTTCCGGTTGCCTTAGGCCCTGGCGAGTTAAGCGACTGAAAAATAACAGAAAATAGGAAATGGCTGGGGAACCTGGACTCGAACCAAGATTAACGGAGTCAGAGTCCGTCGTTCTACCATTGAACTATTCCCCAGCAGACGCTGCCGAAGCATGGCTTGGCTGCTGTGCGGCGCTTATAACCAAAAGCAGGCGGATTGCAAATACCCGTTTTGAAAAAATTCGGTCGTTCCAATCCGGGTGAAAATTGAAGGTTTAAAATCCGGAATCAAAAAGAATTTGGTGATTTCGTCGGTCGCTGATATCCTCGCCGCAACGCAAAAATCGAATGAGCGCCTGCGGCATACCTTTCTGGACTTGCGCGGCGCGATGGAAAAAGAACGTGGAAGACCCCGAAGGCGGCGCAAAGCTGCAATTTGACGGGGCGTCGGCGGCAGGGCGCAAGGACGGCAAGAAGTCCAGGCGCCGCAAGGGCAAGCGTGACGGGCAATCCCGCAACGCCGCTCATCCCGCTTCGCATGATCTCTCTGGCCATGCCGGGGAGGCTGCGCGCCCGAAGGAAGACCCGGAAAGCCCGGCCCGCAAGCGGAAACGCCGCCGTCGTGGTGCACGTGGCACATCCCAGCCCGACATTGCTGTGCAGCCTCAGGCAGTCGTTCAGATTGCCACTCATGGTCATGGTTCGCGGCCGGAGGGCGATTCGTCGTCCAGTCGACGCAATCGACGCAAGCATCGCAGCAAGCGGGGTCTTCAGGGCAGGCCGCTGGCTCCTGTCCAGACGCCGCCGTCCGCAAGGCCTGAGCATCGCACTGAGGCGCCTTCGCGCCCCGTGCTGCGCGAAGGGCAAGATGCTGAAGCGGCAAATCGCCGGAACCGCCAGTCGGGTCATGAAGAGGAGCGGGCAKGGGGCGAACATCCCTGGCCGGACGAGCTTTATGCCGCGCTCGATCTCGGCACCAACAATTGTCGCCTGCTGATCGCCCAGCCCACACGCCCCGGCCAATTCCGCGTCGTCGATGCCTTTTCCCGGATCGTGCGTCTCGGCGAGGGGCTTGCTGCCAGCGGCAGGCTGTCCGACGAGGCGATGGAGAGGGCAGTCGACGCGCTCCGGATCTGCGCCTCCAAGCTCAGAAACCGTGAAATCCGCCGCATGCGGCTGATCGCGACGGAGGCCTGCCGCCAGGCGGCCAATGGCGAGGATTTTCTGAAGCGGGTCGTGGCCGAAACGGGGCTGGAACTCGAAATCATCGATCGCGAAACCGAGGCGCGGCTGGCCGTTTCCGGCTGCTCGTCGCTGGTCGGCCGTGAGACGCGCTCCGTCGTTCTCTTCGATATCGGCGGCGGCTCCTCGGAAATCGCCGTCATCCGCATCGGCGACAGCCGTTTTGCCCGTCTTGCCAATCACATCACCCATTGGACTTCATTGCCTGTCGGCGTCGTCACCCTGTCGGAGCGCCATGGCGGCCGTGATGTGACGCCGGAAGTTTTCGAGGGCATGGTGAGCGAAGTCGCAGGCATGCTGTCGAATTTCGATTGCCCGGAGATCGAGATTGGCGTGGATGGTGATTTCCACCTTATCGGTACGTCTGGCACCGTGACCACGCTTGCCGGCGTGCATCTCGACCTGCCGCGCTACGACCGCCGCAAGGTCGATGGCATATGGCTGTCGGATGACGAGGTCTCCGCCATGCAGGCGAAACTTCTCTCCTGGAATTTTGAAAGCCGCGCCGCCAATCCCTGCATCGGGCCGGATCGCGCCGATCTGGTGCTGGCCGGCTGCGCCATTCTGGAGGCGATCCGCCGCCGCTGGCCGAGCCCGCGCATGCGTGTCGCCGATCGTGGCTTGAGGGAAGGCCTGCTCACCGACATGATGGCCGATGACGGCGTCTGGCGGCGGCATCGCAACCGCCGTGGCCAGCGAGGAAATAAGGGGTAGGCATGACCAAGCCAACGATCGCGGGAAACCGCACCGGCCGCAAGCTCGGCCAGCGCGTCAAGAAAAAGAAGATGAAGGCCTCTTCGCGCCAGTGGCTGGAGCGCCATATCAACGATCCCTATGTGCAGCGCGCCCAGCTCGAGGGCTATCGCGCCCGCGCGGCCTTCAAGCTGCTGGAGATCGATGAGAAGCACCACATCCTGAAGGGCGCACGACGCATCATCGATCTGGGGGCTGCTCCCGGAAGCTGGTCACAGATCGCCGCGAAGGTGACGGGGTCGACGGACCAGGATGTCCGTGTGGCCGCAATCGACTTTCTGGAAATGACGCAGCTACCCGGCGTCACGGTACTGCAGCTCGACTTCCTTGATCCCACAGCCCCGGAAAAGCTCTTGGAAGCCGTCGGCGGCACGCCGGATCTGGTGCTTTCCGATATGGCGGCACCCACGACCGGCCATCACCGCACCGACCATCTGCGCACCATGCATCTCTGTGAGGTCGCAGCCCACTTCGCCATCGAGGTGCTGGGCGAGGGCGGGCACTTCCTCGCCAAGACCTTCCAGGGCGGCACGGAGCGGGATCTGCTCACCCTGCTGAAACAGCATTTCCGTCAGGTCGTGCACGTCAAGCCTGCCTCATCGCGGGCCGAATCGGTGGAGATGTTCCTTTTGGCGAAGGGTTTCAAAGGCCGCAAGGTCGAGGCCGAGCCCGAGGACGCTTGATCTTTGGGTCAGTCCTGCGGATGATCAAGCGACCAGGACTGGATACCGCCGATCCCATGCTTCTTTACGTTACACTCGGAACCAACGATCTCTATCGCGCCCGGCATTTCTATGATGCCGTTCTGCCGGTGCTCGGCTACCGGCGCCAGCGCCATTCGGAGGAGGAGATCGGCTATGCCAGTGATGGCGACACGCGTTGCCGTTTCTGGGTGGTAACCCCCTTCAACAGAAGGCGGGCGGCGAACGGCAACGGCTCCATGATCGCCTTCGAGGCCGAAACGCGGGCGGCTGTCGATGCCTTCCATGCGGCGGCGATTGCTGCCGGCGCTGTCGATGAAGGCGAGCCGGGGTTGCGCTCCTATCACGCGCATTTCTACGCAGCCTATGTCAGGGATCTCGACGGCAACAAACTATCTGCCGTCTGCGAAAAAGACGAATAGCCGCCTGCTTACTTGACCGGCTGCTGCTCGGTGTTGATCGTCGGCGGCACGCGCTGGGCGCGGTGGCCGGATACGGAAGCCCCCGCGTCCTTGGCCATGCGGGCAAAGGGGATCGTCGCAATCACTGTCAGACCGGCGATGACGAAGAAGGCGATGTGGAAATCGATGACCTGCAGCTCGGCTCCGCGGAAATAGATCGAGGTTTCCAGGATCGAGGCGGCAAGGGCAACACCGAGCGCCAGGCTGATCTGCTGCATGACCGAGGCCATGGATGTCGCCTGGCTTGCCTGTGCATCATCGATATCCGCGAAGGCCAGCGCATTGACGCCGGTGAACATGAAGGAGCGGGAGAAGCCGCCAAGCAGCAGCACGCCGATGATGACAAGATGCGGCGTATCCGGTGTGAAGAGGCCGGTGACAGCGGTAACGACCGTCGTCACGGCGCCGGCGCAGAGAAGCGTGGTACGGAAGCCGATCGCCTTGTAGACGCGGCGCGCGATGAACTTCGTGGAGATGGCGCCGATCGCGCCGGCAAACGTAATGAGGCCCGACTGAAAGGGCGTAAGGCCAAATCCCAGCTGCAGCATCAGCGGCGTCAGAAAGGGCATGGCGCCGACACAGATGCGGAACAGCGTGCCGCCGCTCGTCGAGGCACGGAAGGTCGAATTCTTGAACAGGTTGAGATCGAGGATCGGCGTCGGATAGCGCCTGGCATGGCGGACATAGAGAAAACCACAGACGATGCCGATGGCCGTGGCCGAGATGCCTATAACAGGCGGCAAGGCCGGAAGGCTGACGACCGAAAGGCCGAAGACGACGCCCGCAGCCGCAAGGCTGGTCAGGATAAAACCGTAGAAATCGAGCTTCGGCGGCGCTGTCGCCTCTATCTCGGGCAGATAGATCGTTGCGAGCCACACGCCGGCAACGCCGACCGGCACGTTGATCAGGAAGATCCAGTGCCAGCTGAAATAGGTGGTGATGAAGCCGCCGAGCGGCGGACCGGCGAGCGGGCCGACAAGGGCCGGGATCGTCAGCAGCGCCATGGCCGAGACCAGTTCGCTCTTCTGCGTCGTCCGCACCAGCACGAGACGCCCGACAGGCGTCATCATCGCGCCGCCCATTCCCTGCAGGAAGCGTGCGAAGACGAATTCAACGAGGCTGGAGGAAAAAGCGCAGAAGATGGAGCCGACGACGAAGACACAGATCGCCAGCCGGAAGATATTCTTGGCCCCGAAGCGGTCAGCCATCCAGCCGCTGATCGGAATGAACACCGCAAGCGCCACCATGTAGGAGGTAAGCGCCAGCTTCAGGGTAATCGGCCCGACATGCAGATCGGCCGCGATCGCCGGCAGGGCCGTCGCGATCACGGTGGAGTCCATCTGTTCCATGAAAAGGGCGACGGCAAGGATCAGCGGGACAATGCGGTTCATAGGCGAATGCCTTGGATGGATGGGGATGAGGCTTGGGAGGCCCGTGCTGTGTAGTCCCAGTTCCGGGCTCTGCCAATCCCACAATCGGCTTCCGTTACACGTTTGGATCACGACTGCGTGAGACGGCTTGCCCGATACTTACGCCTCTCAAGATTGACATATGCTTACCTGACCGGAGCAAGAAATCTTGCAAATCTGGCCGGAATATATCGGGGGTCGTGCGGCGACGCACCGCACAGTGTCGAGGATGGATATATGACGAATTTTCATGGAATAAAGCGGCGCACGCTTTTTGCCGCAGGCCTCGGCCTGCTGGCCGCGCCGGTCATCTTGAGGGGAACGGCCCAGGCGGCCGCAACTGGAGAAACAGGCAATATGGAAGTCACACCGCAGCCGCAGATCAATCAGTTCAAGCTCGGCTCCTTCAAATTTACTGCTGTCCGCGACGGTTTCAACGTGCTCGAAAAGCCCTATGAGACCTTCGGTTCGAACCAGGATCCGCAGACCGTCCAGGCGCTTCTCGCCGCCAATTTCCTGCCGGCCGACAAGTTCGCAAACAGCTATGCGCCAGCCGTTGTCGAYACCGGTTCCGATGTCATCGTCGTCGATACCGGCTTCGGTGCGGCCGGCCGCGAACGGGGCATGGGCCAGTTCGCTGCTGGGCTGAAGGCCGCCGGTTATTCGCCTGATGACGTCACGGTCGTGGCGCTGACGCATCTGCATGGCGATCATATTGGCGGCCTGATGGAAGGCGGCACTCCGGCGTTCAAGAATGCCCGCTATGTCATCGGCCAGGCTGAGTATGATTTCTGGTCGGATAAGGCGCGCGAAGGCACGCCGGCCGAAGGCGGCCACAAGGCGGTGCTCGCCAATGTCGTGCCGCTCGCTGAAAAGGCGACCTTCGTCAAGGAAGGCGATACGGTCGCGCCGGGTCTCACCGCGATGCTTGCCACCGGCCATACGCCCGGCCACATGGTCTTCCATGTCGAATCCGAAGGCAAGCGGCTCGTCATGACCGGCGACACGGCAAATCACTACATCCTGTCGCTGCAGCGGCCGGATTGGGAGGTGCGCTTCGACATGGATAAGGCAAAGGCGGCCGCAACCCGCAAGAAAGTGTTCGACATGATCGCCACCGACAAGATCGCCTTCCTCGGCTATCACATGCCGTTCCCCTCGGTCGGCTTCGTCGAGAAACAGGAGACCGGCTATCGCTTCGTGCCGAAGACCTACCAGTTCGACATCTGAGCCATACGCATAGCTCCCATGCATGCGCATCAGCCCGAAAACCGGAAACGATTTTCGGAAAGCCGGATGCGTAGATTCAAAGAGATAGAGCGTCCCTTGTGCATCCACGTGGACATATGGCGCTCCAGGCCCGGCCATGTGCCGGGCTTTTTTGCTATTTCCTTCCTGTCATAGACGTGTTACCAGCCCTCGCCAACTTCCATAAACTCATGCACACCGCCGGTGCGGACGATTCGTACCGGGTGGAACGCATTTTTCTTTCTTGAAGGAATTTGGCCATGGCTCGCATCATTGAAACGCCAACCGGATTGGACGCACTCACCTTCGATGATGTGCTGCTGCAGCCCGGTCATTCCGAAGTCCTGCCGGGTCAGACGAGTGTCGCAACACGCCTCGCCCCCGATTTCGAGCTGAATATCCCGATCATTTCTGCCGCAATGGACACCGTGACCGAAGGCCGCCTGGCAATCGCCATGGCGCAGGCCGGCGGCCTTGGCGTCATTCACAAGAACCTAACCCCCATCGAGCAGGCCGAGCAGGTTCGCCAAGTCAAGAAGTTCGAAAGCGGCATGGTCGTCAATCCCGTGACCATCGGCCCGGACGCGACGCTCGCCGATGCCCTGGCGCTGATGAAGATGCACGGCATCTCCGGCATCCCGGTCGTCGAGAAATCCGGCCGCCTCGTCGGTATCGTCACAAACCGTGACGTCCGCTTCGCATCCGACCCGACCCAGAAGATCTACGAACTCATGACCCATCAGAATCTGGTGACGGTCAAGGAAAGCGTCGATCAGCAGGAGGCCAAGCGCCTGCTGCACTCTCACCGCATCGAGAAGCTGCTGGTCGTCGATGGTGAAGGCCGTTGCGTCGGTCTGATCACCGTCAAGGATATCGAAAAGGCACAACTGAACCCGAACGCGTCCAAGGATGCGCAGGGCCGCCTGCGCGCCGCCGCTGCCGTCGGCGTCGGTGACGATGGTTTCGAGCGTGCCGAACGGCTGATCGATGCCGGCGTCGACCTGCTCGTCGTCGACACGGCCCATGGTCATTCGGCTCGTGTTCTGGAAGCCGTCGCCCGCGTCAAGAAGCTCTCCAACTCCGTTCGCATCATGGCTGGCAATGTCGCAACGGCCGACGGCACGAAGGCGCTGATCGATTCCGGTGCCGACGCTGTCAAGGTCGGTATCGGCCCGGGTTCAATCTGCACCACACGCATCGTCGCCGGTGTCGGCGTTCCGCAGCTTGCTGCCATCATGTCGGCTGTCGAGGCCGCAAGGGCGCAGGATATCCCCGTCATCGCCGATGGCGGCATCAAGTTCTCGGGCGACGTGGCGAAGGCCATCGCGTCAGGTGCTTCCGCCGTCATGATCGGGTCATTGCTCGCCGGTACTGATGAAAGCCCGGGTGAGGTCTATCTCTACCAGGGACGTTCCTTCAAGGCCTATCGCGGCATGGGTTCCGTCGGCGCCATGGCGCGCGGCTCCGCTGACCGCTACTTCCAGGCGGAAGTGCGCGACACGCTGAAGCTCGTGCCTGAAGGCATCGAAGGACAGGTGCCCTACAAGGGTCCGGTCTCCGGCGTCCTGCATCAGCTCGCAGGTGGCCTCAAGGCCGCGATGGGTTATGTCGGCGGCAAGGATATCAAGGAGTTCCAGGAGCGCGCCACCTTCGTGCGCATCTCCGGCGCCGGCCTGCGTGAAAGCCATCCGCATGATGTCACGATCACGCGCGAAAGCCCGAACTATCCAGGCGTCGGCGTCTGATCATGGAAATGGGCAGCCGGGTTCCGCTCTGGATCATCGCGCTGCTCGCGGCCCTCTGCCTCGTCGTCCTCGGCTGGACCACCTTCGGCTTCACCATGCCCTTCGAGCATGAGACGGGGCAGGCGGTGCTCGATAGCTATTTTGTAGGCTACGACGAGGCTGCAGTCTTTCATATGCAGACGCTGCTCGACCAGAACGAGACGGCAAGCCGCATTCTCCGGGCCATGTATTTCGGCCCGGAACTCATCTTTCCGGCCCTGCTGACCGCCCTTCTATTCCTGATTTTTCTGCGGCTCGGACCGATCGAAACATGGCGCGGCCGGCAGGCACCCCGCCTGCTTGGCCGGATCACCTACATCCTGCCTTTCATTTACGGCTTCGCCGATTATGCCGAAAACATCTCAAGCCTGGTCGCCTTCAGCGACAGTGCTTCGGCAAGCTTTGCCGCGTATCTCCTGCCGTGGATGACCAAGCTGAAATTCGCAAGCCTCGCCGTCTGCGCCATTCTCATTGTGCGAGTCGCAGTGCTCCGGCAAGTGCGAGAAGACTGAACGCTTACGGCGACCAGCGCCATGCCGGATGGGCAAGCCTTGCCGCAAGGAAGTCCCCGAGCACTTCCACTTTTGTCGGCCGGGCACGCGCCGTTGGCGTGACGAAATAAAGCGCACCCTTCGGCAGGCTCCAGTCGGTGAGGATCGCTTTCAGGCGCCCGTCGGCCAGATATTCATAGGCCATGAATTCCGGCAGTTCGACGACGCCGAGGCCGCGCAACGCCATCGGAATCAGTGCTTCGGAATTGGTGGCCCGCAGCTGTCCGTTGGGTACCACGATCTCCTCTTCTCCGGCCTTGTTGCCGAAGCGCCAGATATCCTGCCGCGGCCGGTAGGCATAGCCGAGGCAATGATGGGCTGCGAGATCTCGCGGGTGTTGCGGGCAACCGTATTTCTCAAGATAGGCGGAGGCGGCAAGAATGAAGGGCGCGACCGACGTCAGCCTCTTCGCCACGAGCGAGGAATCGGGCAACACCGCAATACGCAGCGCTGCATCGAAGCCTCCGCCCACGAGATCGACCACCGCATCGCTCATATGCATGTCGATCGAAACCTCGGGGTAGAGTTCGAAGAAGTCCGGCAGGATCGGCGCCAGCCATTGCCGTCCGAAAACCATGGGAACGGCGAGGCGGATCAGCCCGCGCGGCTGGCTGGAAAGTTCACGCGCGGCATTTTCGGCCGCTTCCGCCTCGGCATAGATGCGCTGGGCGCGATCCACGAACCGCAGCCCGAAATCCGTCAAAGCCAGTTGACGCGAAGTGCGGTTGAAGAGCCGTGCGCCGAGGCGGTCTTCCAGCCGGCTGACCGCTCTCGAGACCGTCGGCACAGAAACCCCCAGCGTCTTGGCAGCGCGGACGAAGGAGCGTTCCTCTGCCACTTTGGCGAACATGGCGAAGCCTTCGAAGTCCGGAAAGCCCATCGTTTCATTCCTGCAATGATACTTTTCATTTGTTTCTATTCAGAAATGAAACGCTCGTCCACATCTTCAATTCAGTCGAATACAACAGGAGACGACGACAATGACACTGAGACTGAATGGAAAGATTGCTGTCATCACAGGCGCAACGTCGGGCATCGGCCTTGCCACGGCAAAACGCTTTGCAGCGGAGGGCGCGCAGCTTTTCATCACCGGCCGCCGCAAGGATGTGCTTGATGCGGCTGTCGCCGAGATCGGCGGTAACGTCACCGGCATCCAGGCCGACTCGGCAAAGCCTGCCGATCTCGACCGTCTCTACGAGCTGGTGAAGGCGAAAGTGGGCCGCATCGACGTGCTCTTCGTCAATGCCGGTGGCGGTTCGTTTGCGCCGCTCGGGGCCATCACCGAAGAACAGTATGACGATACTTTCGGCCGCAACGTGAAGGGCGTGCTCTTTACCGTGCAGAAGGCCCTGCCACTGCTCGGAAACGGCTCCTCGGTCATTCTGACCGGTTCCACTGCAGGTGCATCCGGCACGCCGGCCTTCAGCGTCTACGCTGCATCGAAGGCAGCAATTCGCAGCTTCTCCCGCAACTGGATCCTCGACCTGAAGGATCGCGGCATCCGCATCAACACGCTGAGCCCCGGCCCGACGGAAACGACCGGTCTCGTTGAGCTCGCCGGTCAGGACAAGGCGCAGCAGCAGGGCCTGCTGGACTATATGGCGTCGCAGGTTCCGATGGGCCGCGTCGGCCGCCCGGAAGAAATCGCCGCAACGGCGCTTTTCCTGGCATCAGATGATTCAAGCTTCATCACCGGCGCCGAAATCTTTGTCGACGGTGGCCTCGCCCAAGTCTGACCTTCAAGACGGCCCGCTTCACGGCGGGCCGCCAGGGCTCTGGAATCCGCCCGATCTTTCCGCTACTTCTCCGGCAGTCGCCGAAACGAAGGGAATGATCGATGACCGGCTTTGAGATGTTCTGGCCCCTGCTTGCCCACGTCCTGCTGGTCTATATCCTGTATGGGCTGCTTGGCCTGCGCCGCGGCAAGGTGGTTCATGAGGGCCGGATGAAGAAATCCGACTATCGCGAGAATCGTGACGAACCGCCTGAGAGCCTTTTCGTCAAGAACAGCCTCGCCAACCAGTTCGAGCTGCCGGTGCTTTTCTATGCCTGTGGCATTCTTCTCTATATCACCGAGGCGGATAACCTGGTGGCCGTCGTGCTCGCCTGGCTTTTCGTCGTCCTGCGATATGCCCATGCCTATGTGCATGTTACCAGCAACGACCTGCGCCTCCGCAGCCCTCTCTTTGCCGCCGGTTTTGTCGTGCTCGGTGTCATGTGGGCCTGGCTTGCCGGCTGGATGTTGTTTTCCTGATCCGGAGCCATCAGGTAACACAGTTTTGTTCCTCCGTTATCGGCCGCTGACCTATGTTCCCCCTTGCCGATCGGGCATGGGGTAGGGAACAGAGGAGGTCTGTCATGGAAAAGCCCACCATTACGCAGGCAATGATCAATGCCTATGACGAATATACGCATCTGACGCTGGATCGTCGCAGCTTCATGGACAAGCTGTCGAAGCTGGYCGGCTCGGCGACAGCAGCGGCGGCAATTGCGCCCCTTTTGGCTGCCAACAAGGCAGCAGCCGAAGTGATCGCCGAAAATGACGACCGTCTGACTGCCCAGGATGTCACCTATCCGGGGAGCGGTGGCGACATGAAGGGCTATCTGGTGCAGCCGAAAGATGCGACCGGCAAGCTTGGCGGCGTCATCGTCATCCATGAGAACCGCGGCCTCAACCCACATATCCGCGATGTCGCCCGCCGCATGGCGCTTGAAGGCTTCGTCGCGCTCGCTCCGGATTTTCTCTCGCCGCAGGGCGGCACGCCCGAGAATGAGGATCAGGCGCGCGACATGTTCAGCAAGCTTGATGCGGCCACGACCGTTGCAAATGGCGAGGCGACCGTCGCTTATCTTTCCAAGCTCGATGCGACGAACGGCAAAGTCGGCGCGATCGGCTTTTGCTGGGGCGGTGGCGCGGTCAACAACCTCGCGGTCAAATCGCCCGAGCTGAAAGCAGGTGTGGCCTATTATGGCGCACAGCCGCAAGCCTCCGATGTCCCCAACATCAAGGCTGCGCTGCTGCTCCACTATGCCGGCCTCGATGACCGCATCAACGCCGGCATCGATGCCTATAAGAAGGCGCTGGAGGACAATGGTAAAAAATTTCAGATCTACGTCTATGACGGCGTCAACCATGCCTTCAACAACGATACGTCGGCCGCCCGCTATGACAAGGCGGCAGCCGATCTCGCCTGGAGCCGCACGATCGAGTTTCTGAAGCAAAACATTGCCTGATCTGGGTTTCGGCATGCTACCGCAACGCGACGAAGGAGAGCGACAAGCGGCCAACCCGCCTTGCTGAACAGAGCGTTAACAGGCCTTTTTGCACAGGCCAAAACGGGGCATAAGGCCCCGTTTTACATAGGCTCTTGCCATTGCTTAAAATCCGACCATTTCCATTTACGACGGATGAATACCTGCATGTCATATCGGCCCGACGCGCCGGTATGACACATCACTTCCGCCGCTCAATAACGAGACAGATGGGAACCACATGGGCGCGGACATTTCGGATCGCATTGCTCTTCGTAGGAAGCCGAAACAGGAGCGCAGCATCCAGCGGCTGGATCTCATTCTCAACGCAGCCGCCACCATCATTGCGGAAAAGGGCGTCAGCGCCATGCGGATGACCGAGCTTGCCGCCGCCGCGAAGGTTCCGATCGGTTCGGTCTATCAATATTTCCCGGAAAAGGCGGCGATCGTCAAAGCGCTGTTCGACCGCCATGCGCAGGCGATCCAGCAGAAGACGGCCGAGATGTTTGCGGATGTTCGGTCCCTCGACGAAGCGCTCGACCTCATCTCCACGATAATCGACTGGTATTATGCCGAATACCGCAACGATGCGGCCTATCTGGGGGTCTGGATGGGCACCGAGACCGATCAGGATCTGCTACGCCTGAACATCGAGCATAGCGGTCAGGTTGCCGAGATCTTTCAGGATGCCGTCCGCCGTCTCTCGCCGGAACTCTGCGATGAGCAAATGAAAGCGCGCACTTACCTTTTCAGCCACTTGATCGGCGCGGCAATCCGCCTTGCGGTGCTGAGTGAAGATGGTTTCGGCGAGCGCATTCTCGACGAATGGAAGCGCGTGATCCGCGCCTCCCTTTTTGCTCCGACGTCCGCCTCGGCAGCTTAAGACTACCAGCTCGGCATCATGCTGGCCGCAGCCTTGAGCCGCGGATAGTGACGGGCGTGACCGGTCTTCAGATCCTGGTCGAGGCTGTCTTCGATGACAGTCGGCGTGATGTTGTCGAGGCAGGCGGTGATGTGCGCGGTAATGGCATTCATCAGCGACAGGGAAACGCCGGGCCGTTTCATGATGCCGATCTGCACCGGCGGCAGCGCCGGGAAGCCGTCTGCCTGGCTCAATACCTTCATGCCTGTGCGGAGTGCCGATTCCGGCATGACCGAAACCGCCATGCCGGCGAGCACGGCGGAGGCAACCACGGTGCAGGACCAGCTTGTGAACAGGATCTGATACTCGCGGCCGACGGCATCGAGCGCCGAGCAGGCAAGCTGCCGCCATTGGCAGTCGCGCCGGCCGACGGCAAGCGGCACCGGTGCATCGTCGCGGATCGGATGGTTGGCCGAACTCACCCAGCAAAGCGGTTCCGTCCGCACCACATCCGAAATACGCTCGCGCGGATTATGGGTGACAAGCGCGATATCGAGTTCGCCCTTGTGCATGCGCTCGGCCAGATCGACCGATGGCTCGCAGACGATGTATAGTTCCACATTCGGATGTGTCTTGGCGAAGCGGCCGATGATCTCGGGCATATAACGGTCGGCATAATCATCGGGCGTGCCGATGCGCAACGTACCTTCCAGCCTGTTGTCGTCGAAGGCGGCGATCGCCTCATTGTTCAGGCGGATCATGCGCCGGGCATAGTTGAGCAGTTTTTCGCCTTCCACCGTCAGGCGGTTGCCGCGACCATCCTTGATGAAGAGTTGTTTGCCGATGCGCTCTTCCAGCCGGCGCATCTGCATGGAGACGGCAGACTGCGTCTTGTAGACCTTGTCGGCAGCCTTGGYGAAACTGCCGGAGTCCACGATTGCGATGAAGGTCTGCAACTGGTCGATATCAAGAGGCGCCGACATGATCCCATCCACCCATAAAGATCTCTGATGTTAATCATTAGAAACATTCGTTGGACTGATCAATAGGTCTTTGGCATCTTCGGGATGCAAATCAAGCAAAGTGAAGGACAGACACCCTGCTTGTCCGCCTGTGACCAGCTTGACCCTTCCTGCACGACCTCGCAGGCGGGGTGGGCTGTTCTGCGCCCCGAAGAAAGGAGAGTTCGATGCGCACTCATGAACAGACACTAGAACTCGACTGCGGCAAGCTCGCCCCGACGTTCATGCAACGTCTCATGGCTGGCCTTGCGCCGCTGGCAAACGCCCTTCGCATTGTGCGCAATCGCTCGCAGGTGAACGGGCTGCATGAGCTCGATGACAATCAGTTGCGGGATATCGGCCTGACGCGGGCCGATGTCACCTCCGCTTTCCTCGCTTCGACCTTCTTTGAAGATCCGTCGGAGCATCTGACACAGGCGGCCAAGCGCCGCTGGCATATTGCGGTCATGCGCCCCTACAGGGACTGAACGCACGCATTTCCCCGCAGGGCGATAGCCAATAGCCCTGCTGCTTAACCCGGTGATCGGCTTTCCCAAGCCATCTCCGGGTTTTTTTATTTTTTAGCCGCGGGGGCAGGGCTTTCGGGAGCAGGCGTGGGTTTCGGCCGATAGGCCTCGAAGATTGCCTCAAGGCTCTTCTGATAGTTTTTCTGCACCTCGAGACCGCTGTCGAACATTGAATTCAGCATCTGGGTATAGCTGTCATTGACCGCTTTCGGTTCTTCCTTCGGCTGTTCCGGGGTCTTTGCCGCCGGCTGCTGAAGTCCCGCCATCATTTCCTGGAATGCCTTGGCGAAGGGATTGTCGAGGAACGGGTTGGCGGGCTGCGACTGAGGTTCCGGCTTTGGCACGCTGAACATCAGCTGCATGGCCTGCGTGAAGGGATTATCGAAAATGCTGGGCTCGGGCGCCGCTTTCGGCTTCGGCGCAAAGCCGGTGCTCTCAAGCCATCCCTGGATTGTCTCGCCCATGGCGGTATTGACGAAGGGATTGACCGGCGAGGCCATCTGCCCGGTCGATTGCTTGAAGAGCCCGCCCATAAGCGTACCGGCCATGACCGGCAGCATCTGCTTGTAGATCTCCTGGCCTATGCCCGTCATCTGGGCCGCCTGCGCCGCAATGGCGCGCGAGACCTCCTTCGAACCGAAAAGCTGGGAGAGGATGTTGTTACCGTCAGAAACGCCCTCAGGCGTGAAAGCCTTGCTCACATCCTCGAAATATTTGGCATAATTTCCCGAGGCCACTGCCTGCATCAGGCCGACGAAATCATAGGGGTTGCTGGTGCTGCGCTTGAGGCCGGTGGAAAAAGCCGGCATCAGCGCGGCCATCGCTTTCGTTGCCTGTTCCTGGGCGAGGTTGAACTGCTTGGAGATTGCATCCATCGCCGCCCCGTTCTGCGCCTGCATCATCATGTCGAAAAGTGGCAGCATGAAAGTCCCTTTCCTGTATAGCGGCGCATGTCAGCGCCACTATAGCCGGAAATGGGAATGCGCAAACGGCTTTTTGGAGGGGGAGAGCCGCCTCTTAGTATTGATATTCCTGGAAGACCGGCTCGACCGAGCCGTTCCAGCGGCCGTGATAGAGCGCTAGCAGATCTTCGGCGAGCGTCGCCTTCTTTGCCAGAACCTCATCGAGTGGTGCCAAGAAGATGCTCTCGTCGACGCCGTCGCCATTCAGCCTGTTGCGTGCCTTGAGGCCGGCGCGGGAAATATTCACGACCTCGCGCGCCGTATCGATCAGCGCATGGCCACGGAACCTGGCCTTGAGGCCTTCCTCCGGCACAGCATTGCGCAGGACATTCACTTCCTCGAAACGCCAGTCCTTGGTCAGTGCGTCGGCGGCCTCAAGAGCGGCGTCATCATAGAGCAGGCCGACCCAGAAGGCCGGCAGGGCACAGATGCGGCGCCACGGGCCCCCGTCCGCACCACGCATTTCCAGGAACCGCTTGAGGCGCACGTCGGGAAAGAGGGTCGAAAGATGGTTCGTCCAGTCGCCCATCGTCGGCTCATGGTCGGCAATCTCGCCCTTCAGCGCACCGTTCATGAACTGCCGGAAGGTGACGTGGGTCGCCTTGTGATAGTGCCCGTCGCGCATGACGAAATACATGGGAACATCGAGCGCCCATTCGGCATAATCCTTGAAGCCGAAATCGTCGCGGAAGGTGAAGTCGAGCAGGCCGCTGCGCCTGTTGTCCACGTCACGCCAGACATCGCCGCGCCAGGAGAGCATCCCGTTGGGCTTGCCTTCGGTGAAGGGAGAGGAAGCGAAAAGCGCTGTCGCCAGCGACTGCAGCTTCATCGATACGCGCATCTTGCGGCGCATGTCGTCTTCCGAAGAGAAATCGAGATTCACCTGGATCGTGCAGGTGCGATACATCATGTCGAGACCGCGGGTGCCGACCTCGGGCATGTAGCTGGTCATGATCTCGTAGCGCGACTTCGGCATTTGCGGGGTTTCCGCATAGGTCCATGTCGGGCTGCCGCCAATGCCGAGGAAACCGATGCCCATAGGCTCGGCGATCTCGCGCACTTGCGCCAGATGCTGGTTGGATTCCTTACAGGTCTGATGAATGTTCTCGAGTGGTGCGCCCGAGAGCTCGAACTGGCCGCCGGGCTCGATCGAGATCGCGCCCATGCCGTTCTGCTCGCCGAGACCGATGATGTTGTCGCCATCCGTGATCGGCTCCCAGCCACTCTTGGCCTGCAGGCCTTTCAGAAGTGCGGAAATGCTGGCTTCGCCAAAATAGGGAACCGGACTGTTGTCCTTGCGGAAGAAGACGAACTTCTCATGTTCGGTGCCGATACGGAACCGTTCCTTCGGCTTGTTGCCGGCGGCAAGATAGTCGGTCAGCTCCTGAACCGAAGAGAGCGGTGTCTGGTCGGTAGTGTCGCGAGCCATGAAATTACCTGTATTCGGGGGCCGGGGCAATTGGAAGGGTGATTAGTGCCCAAGCCAGCTAAGTTGCAAGTGAAATTCTTTCAATATGTCATCAAAAAATTAGCAGGCTTTCCAGGGAACCGGCGTTCGAAAGTCAATTCCAGTCGCCGATGGCAGCCTGTATCATTGCCATTGCCGCGACTGCTGCGGTATCGGCGCGCAGGATGCGTGGACCGAGTGGAATTGCGGTCACGAAATCCAGGCTGCGCAGGCGCATTCGCTCCTCTTCCGAGAAGCCGCCTTCGGGACCAACCAGCAGCGCGAGTTTCTTTTCGGCGATCCTGGAAAGCAGCGGCAGCGGGTTCTGCCCGGCATCGCCCTCGTCGCAATAGATGATGCGCCTCTCTCCGGGCCAGCGATCGAGCAGATCGGAAAGTTTGATGGGCTCCGCTACTTCAGGAATGCCGAGGATGCCGCATTGTTCGGCTGCTTCGATGACATTCGCCCGGATCTTGTCGAGATTGCTGACTTTGCCCTGTACGTGCTGTGTCATGACCGGCTGCAGCAGACCGGCGCCCATTTCCACCGCCTTCTGCACCAGATAGTCCATACGGCCGATTTTCAGCGGCGCGAAGAGATAGTGCAGGTCGGAGGGCGCAGGCTGCGGTCGTGTCTGCTCAGTGGCTGACAGCAGGATGCGTTTGCGGGTCGGGAAGGTAAGGCTCGCCTTCCATTCGCCGTTGCGACCATTGAAGAGGAGGATTTCCGCACCCTCTTCCATGCGCAGCACGTTGGCGAGATAGTTGAACTGATCGGCATTGGCCTCGACGGCAGCACCCTTTGACAAGGGGGCGTCGATGAAAAGCCGCTGCATGCGGAAATTGGCGCGCATTCTGAGACCCAGACTCACATGAAGAGCGCGAACATAACCCAATAAATCATCGCCGCAAGCGCAGCCGAAACCGGCACGGTGATGACCCAGGCTGCGATGATCGTCATGAAGTGCGAACGGCGGACGAGATAACGTCGACGGGCTTCATGGACATTTGGCTCAGGCTCGTCGATCTCGAAGCTTTCAGCCTTGCGGCGTATGAATTCGATGCGGCGCTTCGAATGGCGCGTGTACCATTCGCGGAAGAAGCCGACGCCGAAGACGGAGCCGACTGCAATATGCGTGGTGCTGACCGGCAGGCCGAGCCAGGAGGCGACGATGACGGTGAAGGCGGTCGACAGCGCCACGCAATAGGCGCGCATCGGGTTGAGCTTGGTGATTTCCTCGCCGACGAGCCGGATGAGGCGCGGCCCGAAAAGCAGCAACCCGACCGAGATTCCAAAAGCGCCGATCAGCATGACCCAGAGCGGTGGATGACCGATCATGCTGTTGTCAGCGATACCGGCCGTGTGAACGATGGCCGATAGTGGGCCGACCGCATTCGAAACGTCGTTTGCGCCATGCGCGAAGGAGAGCAGCGCGGCCGAGCCGATCAGCGGAAAGTGGAACAGCGTGCGAAGTGAGCTGTTGCGGTTTTCGAGGTTCTCCGCCTGCCGCAGGATGAGTGGCCGCACAGCAAGCCAGCTGACGAGCCCGATGCCGATGCCGATCAGAAGGATCGTCAGCGACGAATATCGTCCTTGCGGCGCAAGCTGCAGCACCATATAGGCCATGAAGCCGCTGGCCATGACGGCGACCATCACGGGCACCCACTGCCGGGCGGCAGCGATCTTGTCCTCGCGATAGACGATGAGGG
>NZ_JBFUBG010000091.1:0-26296 GCF_056405875.1 Rhizobium sp. P1_E6
GTGGAGGACGCCGCCGCCATCCGCGAGCGCAATCCCGAGATGGCAAGCCAGGCGGCGCGCTCGACGGCTTTCGAGCCGTTGAGCCTGCTTGCCGCCCTTGCCGTCAACACCACGCATATYGGCCTCGTGGCGACCGCATCGACGACCTATAACGAACCCTACGGCCTTGCCCGCACCTTCGCCTCGCTCGATCAGTTAAGCGGCGGCAGGGCAGGGTGGAACCTCGTCACGTCGGCAAGCGAGCTCGAAGCGGAGAATTTCGCAAGCAGCGGGCTTCGGCCGCACTCCGAGCGTTACGAGCGCGCCGAGGAATTCGCCGATGCAGCACTCGCGCTCTGGGACGGTGTGGAGGAGGCGGCCTATCTGCCGCAGGGCGGAGCGGCCTTTGCCGATCGCGCCAGACTTCATCCGGTGTATCATCGTGGCAAGCATTTCACTGTAGAGGGCGTGCTCGAAAGCCCGCGTTCGGCGCAGGGTCGGCCAATCATGGTGCAGGCCGGTGCCTCCGACGTTGGCAAGGAACTTGCCGCCCGCACGGCAGACGTGGTCTTCGCCGCCTCTCAGACGCTTGCCGAGGCACAGGCTTACTATGCGGATGTGAAGTCGCGCCTTGCCAAATACGGGCGCAGACCCGACGACATCAAGATCATGCCCGGCATATCGCCAATCGTCGGCGCGACGGAACCCGAGGCGAAGGCAAAATACCGCGCGTTGCAGGAACTCATCCCGGACGCCGTTGGCGTCGCCCTGCTTGCAAGCTATCTCAGCATTCAGGACCTCTCGGCCTATCCGCTCGACGGGCCGCTGCCTGACATGCCGCAGACCAACCTCATCCAGAGCCGCCAGCAGCTGATCATCGATCTCGGCAGGCGCGAGAACCTTTCAATCCGCGAACTCGCACGTCATTTCGCCGGCGCACGCGGCCACTGGCAGGTTGCCGGCACGCCGGCGCAGATCGCCGATGCGATGGAGGAACGCTTTGCCGCAGGTGCTGCCGACGGCTTCAACGTCATGGCGCCGCTCTTTCCCTCGGGGCTCGAGGATTTTGTCACCCACGTGGTGCCGGAACTGTGCCGCCGCGGCCTTTTCCGCGAAGATTATGACGGCCGCACGCTTCGCCAGAACCTCGGCCTCAGCGCGCCGATTAAACGATAAAACGAGATGACAATGGACCCTATCTATATCGACTATCTGAACGCCTTCGACATCGAGGCGCTTGACCTGACCAACGATGAAATCCTGGCGGCGATCGAAACCTCGCTGGCCGCCCAGGGCAGGGGTCAGACGGTGATCGAACCGCGCGTTCATCTTGAGCCGGATGCAAGCTTTCACGGCCATTTCAACGTGTTGCGCGGCTATGTGGCACCGCTCGGCCTTGCCGGCGTGAAGGTCGTCGGCGACTATGTCGACAACTACAAGCTCGGTTATCCCTCCGAATTCGGCGTGCTCAACCTCTTCGATCCGCGCACCGGCGTGCCGAAGGCGATCCTTGATGCAACCGTCATCACCGACATGCGCACCGGCGCCGTCACCGCGCTCGGCGCCCGGCATCTCGCCCGGAAGGG
The DNA here is from genome assembly GCF_056405875.1 of Rhizobium sp. P1_E6. Taxonomy (NCBI): domain Bacteria; kingdom Pseudomonadati; phylum Pseudomonadota; class Alphaproteobacteria; order Hyphomicrobiales; family Rhizobiaceae; genus Rhizobium; species Rhizobium sp. P1_E6. Next base: position 1,566 of record NZ_JBFUBG010000091.1, read on the forward strand.
CTCGAAGGTGCTCGGCCATATCGGCGCGCGCGGCACGGCCTACTGGAATGTCCGCCTGCTCGATCATCTCTTCGATTTCGACGAGATTCGCGTTCATTCGCGCCGGCCGGAAAGCCGCGATGCCTTCGGCGCCAAGCTGGAGGCCGACCTCGGCAAGAAGATCAGAGTGGTCGACAACTGGCGCGATTGCGTGGAGGGCGCCGATATCGTCGTCGAGGCCTCGCGGCTATCGCAGCCCGAACCGCTTCTGAAGACCGAGTGGATCAAGAAGGGTGCCTTCGTCGTGCCCTACGGCACGATGAGCGCCATTGAACTGTCGCTGACCGACATCATGGCCAAGCTCGTCGTCGATGACTGGGGTCAGTGCAAGACCGGTAAATTCGGCTCGCTGCGCGCCCATGTCGAGACGGGCAGGCTTTCCGAGGAGACGCTGCATGCTGAACTCGGCCAGGTCGTTGCAGGCTTGAAGCCGGGCCGTGAGAGCGATGACGAGACGATCCTGCTCTGGCATCGCGGCCTGTCGCTCAGCGACATCGCACTTGGCCACGCGCTGCTTTCGAAGGCCCGCTCGACCGGTATCGGCCAGAGGCTGCGCTTCGCATGACGGAAATCCTGCTGACCGGCTCCGGGGTTACCATTGCCGACATCGCAGCGATCGCCCGCGGCGATGCGCTGGTCGAGGTTTCCGATGCAGTCCGTGAACGATTGATTGCCGCGCGGCGCATCCTGGAAGGTGCCGCAGCGGCCGGCCAGCAGATCTACGGCATGAACACCGGGCTCGGCGCCAATCTGAAGACAGCGGTGACTGGCGATTTCGAAGCCTTTCAACTGCAACTGATCCGCGGCCGTGGCATGGCGGTCGGTGAAGCGCTGCCGCGCGATGTGACACGTGCGGTCATCGCCGTCAGGCTCTCGATGCTGGCTGTCGGCGGTTCCGGTATTTCGCTGCCCGTCTTCGAGGCGCTGCTTGCCTTGCTGAATGCCGGCGTTCATCCGGTCATGCCGTCGCTCGGCTCAATTGGCGCGGGTGACCTTGTCCTGCTGTCTGCCATGGCTCGCGCCCTGGTTGGCGAAGGAAAAGCCGAATATCGCGGCATCATCTATTCGGCGAACGAAGCCCTTGAGCTTGCGGGCCTGGTGCCTGCAAGCTTGCAGCCGAAGGACGGCATATCGATTCTCAATGCTTCAGCGGTCTCTGCCGGCCAGGGCGCCCTCGTCCTATACGACGCCAAACAACTGCTCGATGCCCAGCGCCGGGCGGCTGCCTTGAGCTTTGAGGGCCTTGCCGGCAATCCGCTCATCCTGTCGCCTGCCATACAACGCGCCCGTCCAGCGGTGGGCCAGGCAGACGAGGCCCATCGACTGCTGCAGATGCTCGAGGGCTCGACCCTTTTCGAGGCGAGCGCCGCCATCCAGGATCCGCTTAGCCTGCGCTGCCTTGCACCCATCCATGGAACACTTGCCGATGCGCTGTCGAGGGCCGTCGAGGCCGTCGAGATCGAGCTGAATGCCGCCGCCGACAATCCTGTCGTGCTGGTGGAGGAACAGCAGGTGCTGTCTTCAGGCAATTTCCAGACGCCGGCGCTTTCGCTTGCCTTCGAAACGCTCGGGCTCGCGGTCGCTCAGGCCGCCGCGGCATCGGCCGCACGATTCATTCAGCTGACGGGCTCGCCCCGCAACGGCTTGCCGCGCTACCTCTCCCCGGTCGGCGGTCCATCGGCCGGGTTCGTGCCGATGCAGAAGACGGTTGCTGCGCTGATGGCCGATATCCGGCACAAGGCCAATCCTGTCATGCTCGACTTCCTTGCCGTGTCGGAAGGGGTCGAGGATCATGCAACGCAATCGGCCCTTGCCGTGCGCAAGCTCGGCGAGATGTTGGAGCTTTGGCGCTTGCTCATTGCCTGCGAGATGCTGGCGGCAGCCCAGGCCGTTGATCATCGCTCCGGCCACCGCTGCGGACAGGGGACGAGAAAGACTCAAGCCTTCGTTCGAGGCCTCACGCCGGTCATGACCGAGGATCGTTCGCTCGGTGAAGATGTGGCCGTCCTTGCCTCTCGCCTGCTCGGCGAACAGTACGGCGAGTAAAGAGCATGCATCTTGCCAGCCTTGCAATGTACGTCACGCCGCAACCGCTTGCGGACGCCACCGCCGAACTCTGGTCGTTCCTTCGGCACCATCTTGCGCAGGCCAGGCTTTCGGATCTGCCCGAAAGCCTCGATGTCACTGTCCCCTACGACGAGGCCTGGCTTCGTGAGGACCTGCTCTTTTCCCAGACCTGCGGCTATCCCTATGTGAAGCGATTGCGTCGCAAGGTGCGCCTCGTTGCAACACCGGTCTACGCCCATCCCGGCTGCGACGGACCGCTGATGCGCAGCTTCGTCGTCGTGCGCCGCGATTCTGGTTTTGCTTCCCTGCAAGACCTAAGCGGTGCGATAGCCGCCATCAATAGTCCCGACAGCAATTCCGGGGCGAATCTGCTCCGAGCCGCAGCTGGTCCGCTTGCCCGTAGTGGCCGCTTCTTCGGTGGCACTGTCGAAACCGGCAGCCATGGCGGGAGCATCGATGCTGTCTCGGACGGCAGGGCCGATTGCGCCGCAATCGACTGCGTCACGTTTGCCAATCTCCTGCGTTTCACACCCACTCGCATCGAAGGCATCCGCATCCTCGCCGAGACACCCGCAACACCAGGTCTGCCTTTCATTACCGGAGGAAAGGTTTCGGACGCGGATGTTGCTTTGATGCGCGAGGCGCTTGTCGCCGCGATCGCCGCACCATCGCTTTCCCGTGCGCGCGACATTCTCGGCCTCGTCGATGTCGCGATCCTTACGGATGCCGACTACGAGCCGGTCCTGTCGCTTGCCCAAAGGGCGCTTGAGACCGGTTACAGTGACTGGATCGATTGAAGCCTTCAAAGACGCCGACTCATAAGCCCGGTTTTTCGCCCGGCACAGAACCGAACGTGCAAATGAAGAACAATGAATCACCAGATTTGTGATATTGTGATTTATACTTGTTCCGATTTTGTGATTGTGCGATCCTTCCAAAGACGGAAGCCAACGATTTCGACGTGTCTCACGTGTGAGGGGAGAGTGTTCAATGGCGCGCATCACGCTCAGGCAGTTGCTGGATCACGCGGCGGAGGAGGGCTACGGCGTTCCTGCATTCAATATCAATAATATGGAACAGGCGCTCGCCATCATGGAAGCCGCAGATGCGGTCCGCGCGCCCGTCATCATGCAGGCATCGCGCGGCGCGCGCGCCTATGCCCATGACATCATGCTTAAACACATGATGGATGCGGTCGTCGAAATCTACCCGCATATCCCGGTTTGCGTGCATCTCGACCATGGCAACGATCAGGCGAGCTGCATGACGGCTATCCAGGCGGGCTTTACCTCTGTCATGATGGATGGCTCGCTGAAAGCCGATGCGAAGACACCCGCCGACTGGGATTACAATGTCGACGTGACGAAGAGAGTGACCGAAATGGCGCATTTCGGCGGTATTTCCGTTGAAGGCGAACTCGGTGTGCTTGGCTCTCTGGAGACGGGCATGGGAGAGGCAGAAGATGGGCACGGCGCCGAAGGCAAGCTGTCTCACGACCAACTGCTGACCAACCCGGACGAGGCGGTGAAATTCGTGCGCGAGACACGGGTCGATGCACTGGCGATTGCCATGGGCACCTCGCACGGCGCCTACAAATTTACGCGCAAGCCAGATGGTTCGGTGTTGGCGATGAATGTCATCGAGGAGATCCACCGCAAGCTGCCGAACACGCATCTGGTCATGCACGGCTCATCGTCGGTGCCTATCGAGCTTCAGGAGATCATCAACAAATATGGCGGTCGGATGGAACCGACATGGGGCGTGCCAGTCGAAGAAATCCAGCGCGGCATCAAGAACGGCGTTCGCAAGGTGAACATCGACACTGACGGCCGGATGGCCATGACCGGGCAAATCCGCCGGGTCTTGCAGGAAGATCCGAGCGAATTCGACCCACGCAAATATCTGAAGCCGGCGATGGCGGCGCTGACTAAGCTTTGCAGAGAGCGCTTCGAGCAGTTCGGCACGGCCGGCATGGCGGACCGGATCAGGCCGCTTCCGGTTTCGGCGATGGCGAAGCGTTACGCATCCGGCGCGCTCGATCCGGTCTTCTCTTAAAGCGTATCGCGATCTTCAGATCCGCCTGCCACGCTTTAAGTCCTGTTTTCTTCATGTTGCGCAACACTGCTGCACACTTTTGTGCGACATGCTTCAGATCTCATCGGCTGAGGGGGCGGGCGCTTTTTCCCGGCTCGATATCCGGCCTGCCGGCGGCCAGTGTCTGGCCGTGAAACGCCTTGAGCAGAGAAACTACGTCATTGATCTCATACTCGACACGCGGAGCATCCCAGCCGAGCGCTTTCGCGGTGATGCCGGCAATATCCGTCAAGCCTTCGTAGGTTAGCCGGCCCTCGATCGCGATCGTCGTGCGGCGCAGAACGATATCGGCGAGGTGGATCACCAACTCGTTGCGCGCGATCCAGCCGATCTCCTGAAAACTGAAGTGTTCGGCCCCCGATAGGCGTCGCTCGTCGGAATGATCGGAGGGGAACATTGCCACCGCCTCGGCGGTCGTCCCGTAGCGGTTCAAAAGCTGTTCTGCGCGCGCGGCCGTCATGCCTGCAGCCGCCGCGATCCTGTCCACGAAGACCCGCCTCGCTTGCGCGTCGGCCGGAAATGCCTTTCCACCGCCGATCGGGATGTAACGGGTCGATTGCTTGCGCGAGCGCTCCAATCGGGAAAGAACGGTGTCGGCAGCCTCTTCGGCAAAACCGCGAAACGTCGTCCATTTGCCGCCGACGAGGGACATAATGGCAAAAGGCCGCTTGCCATCCGCTTCGATGATGGGGGCCGAATGGTCGCGGCTGATCAGGCCCGGCGCTGTTCCGTCGGAGGCGGGAAGCGGCCGGATGCCGCTGTAGGTATAGACGATCTGGTCGCGATCGAAGCGCAATGTCGGAAGCAGCGATCGCAGGCTCTGGAGGAAATAATCGATTTCGGGTTCCTCGCAGCGCACAGTGTCGGGATCCCGGCTCGGGATATCCGTCGAGCCGACGAGCGCCAGCCCCAGATAGCCGTAGACCAGGCAGATGCGGCCGTCATCGGCTTCAAAATAGATCATATGGCCGTTCAGGCTGCGCACCAGTTCGGGATGATCGATCAGGATATGCGAGCCCTTCGTGCCGCCGATCAGATGCGAGGGGGCGCCGAGCGCTTCATTGACATGATCAATCCACGGGCCTGCTGCGTTCACGACGAGCCTGGGGCGTACTGAGAGTTCCTCTCCGTCTTCCTTTCGAAAGCTCAGGCGTCCTTCTGTGCAAGCGGTCAGCGTGGCGAAATTTGCGGCGACACAACGCGGGTTCGCCTCCAGCCCATCCTTGACGAGTTCGTAGACGAGGCGCTCCGGTCGGCTGATTTTCGCATCATAGTAGATCCCGCCGGCAACGATTGCCGACGTCACATGTGGCATTTCCTGCCGGGCCTTCTTTTTCAAGATCAGCCGATGCCGCGGCATCATGCGATCACGCGAGCCGAAGAAGTCGTAAAGGGAAAGACCGATCTTGATGAGAACGGCTCCGCGGCTGCGGGGCGCGGTCTTGGAGCCGAGCAACGTTCGCAGCGCGGCCCAAATGCCGCGTGTCCAGGAGAAGACCGGAATGAATGTGGGAAGCGGTTCGACGCAATGCGGTGCGTTTTTCAAAAGCAGATTGCGCTCCAGAGTCGATTGGGCAACCAGGCCGAATTCTCCGGTTTCCAAATATTTCAGTCCGCCGTGGATGAGGCGAGACGGCGCCGCGCTCGTGCCGGAACCGAAGTCCGATTTATCGACGATCATGCAATTGACGCCCTGCAGCGCAAGGTCACGAAACAGGCCGGCGCCATTGATGCCTGCTCCAAGGATCACGACATCAACGTCGTTCTCGCGGGTGTCCGGGCTATGCTCAAGCGTGTCGAGGGTCATGGTGCTGTCGTCCTAAACTGCGGCCTCTGCCGCGCTGTCCTGCGCAAGGCCGGCGATCTTTGGCCAAAGCGGCTTCATAACTTCCGCAACTTCCAGGAAAAGCCGGTAGCGTCTTTCATAGTCGCGGCTGCGGGAGGGATCCGGGCTGCAGGTCTTGCCTTGCTTGTCTTTCGTTGGAGCGCTTTGTGGGTCCGGGTAGATACCGGTGCTCGCGCCGGCGCAAAGCGCCGCCCCCCAGGCGGCCGCTTCATCGGTGCCGGTCACCGTCACCGGCATTGCGAGCACGTCGGCAAACATCTGCGCGACCGCGGGGTTGCGCGACACGCCGCCGGCAAGTCGCGCCTCCTGGAAGACAAAGCCGTCGCGCAGGGCATCGATATGGATACGATGGTTGAACGCAATGCCCTCCATGACCGCCCGCAGCATGTCGCCGCGGTCATGCCAGCCGCCAAGCCCGAAGAAGCTTGCGCTTGCCGATGCGCCATAAGGAGAGCCGAAGAGATAGGGGTGGAAAAGCACCGGCGACGGGCGGTCAAAAGCCGCGTCGATCTCGGATGCCAGCAGAGTGTGAATGGACGTACCCTTGGCTTCGCAGTCCGCCCATTCGCGGCCGCACAGCTTTTCGATGAACCACTCGTAATTGGCGCTCGATGCGGGCGAAATCGACATGCTGTTCCAGACGCCCGGCGCAATCCCATTGCGGCAAAACCAGCGCCGATCGACGCGCGGTTCGAAAGACAGCGTCTCATTGATCGAATAGGTTCCGGCAATGACGGCAACGACACCATCGGCATAACCACCCGCACCGAGCGCCGAGGCGGTCACATCGTGCAATCCGGCAGCCACGGGCGTGCCTTCCACGAGGCCCGTCAAGCGCGCCGCATCGGCTGTAATTCGTCCGACGATCTCATCCGAGCGGGCGGCGGGCGGCAGAGCTCTTACAAGCGCCTGCAAACCGAACAGGCGCAGGGCGTTCTCGCTATAGTCTTGTGTCTTCACGTCGGTGAACGAAGTGCTCGCTTCGGTGCGATCGGTACCGATGGTGCCGGTCAGGCAAAATCGCAGCCAGTCTTTGCAGCTCATGAGGTGGCCGATCCGTTCGAACCGTTCCGGCTCGTGGTCCCGGATCCAGGCCAGCAGTGCCGACGGGGCGGAGACATGCGGCACCTGACCTGTAAGCGCAATCGCCTCGTCGGCGACCCCATCCTTCGTCCATTGATCGACGATATCACCCGCGCGGCTGTCCAGCGATACGATGCCGTTGCCAAGCGGCTCCTGCGATTGATCCAGCACGTAAATGCCATCGCCATGCGCCGTTGCGGCCACAGCCTGGATATCGCTTGCCGGACGGCCACTGAGGACGATCGCCTCGCGGATCGCCTCGGCCGTCGCGGTCCACAATTCGCGCATGTCCCGTTCCACGAAGCGCGGCCTGGGGATGAGCTGGCTAACGCGTCGCCGGGCGACGGCGATGGGCGTGCCGTCGATATCGAAAATGACGGCCTTCGTGACAGTTAGGCCACTATCGATCCCGAGCAGACTCGGCATGCGCATTCACCTTTCTATCGCGACCGGGCGATCCGGTCACGCGCGCCCGTTGCCGGTCCTGGCAACGACGACGTTGATATCCTTGGAGCGCATCCGGTCGATGTGCATGGGCAGGGTCTTGTCGTCGACGATGACGACGTCGAATTCGTCGAGCGCCGCGAAGCTGTGAAGCGCGCGCCGTTCGAACTTGGTGTGGTCGGCAAGCAGGATGCGTTTGACGGAACAGTCGAACATGGCGCGCTTCGTATCGACGGTCTCGGGCGACTGATGCAGCACGATGCCGTCGTTGATGGCGGACATGGAGATAAAGGCGACGTCAGCCCGCAAACCGTTGATCTCCTTGATAGTCATGCGCCCCATGAAGGCATTGCACCAATTGTAGTACTGGCCACCAAGTGCCAGCAGGGTGACATCGTGCATGCCGGTCAGCGCATTCATCAGCGTCAGTGAATTGGTGATGGCGGTGATCGGCACCTTGGAAGAAAGATGCGAAGCCATCTGCAATACGGTCGTCGAATCGTCGAAAAAGATCGCCTGTCCCGGTTCGACGAACTGCATCGCCGCCTCGGCGATCACTTTCTTTTCCAGCGCCTGCCGGCTGGAGCGGTAAACATCGCTGGATTCGATGAGATTGGTGGCCGCCGCAGTGACGATGCCGCGGGTCTTCCTGAAGATGCCGCGGCTGACGAGTTCATCCACATCGCGGTGCGCCGTCATCAGGCTGATGCCGAAACGATCTGTCAAATCCTCGATCCGCATCGAACCCTCGCTCATCACGGCCTCCGCGATCATGCGTCGGCGCGCGACCTGGCGTGTCTGGCGGCTGTCGCTGGTCAGTTCGTCCAACAGTTCATCGCCCTGATTGGTCTTCTGTGTCACGGGTCACCCTTGTCGCTGAATTCGATACCTCGGCTTCGTATCGTGATTGCCATGCCAAGGCAAAGAAGGCGAAAGCGGCTTGATGCGATTGAAAGGGTCGAGGAGGGCGCCCGGGTTGGGCGCCCTCGTTTTCACTACTGGGCCAGAACGAACGGGCCGGTATACTTGTCGATATTGTCCTTGGTGATCAGCAGGCAATCGAACAGCTGCTTTTCACTCTTGGCGCCGGTGCTGCCCGTCTTGATGACGCTGTCAGCCTGCTTTACGGCCTCTTCGGAGAAGACGGCAACGGGCTGCAGGACGGTGTACTGTAACTCGCCTGCCTTGATCGCTGCGACCGCATCCGGCGAGCCGTCGAAACCGCCGACCTTGATATTGGCGAGCTTGCCGGCTTCTTTCAGCGCTGCGATGGCGCCGAGCGCCATTTCGTCATTGCCGGAGATTACGCCGATAATGTCAGGGTTGGCCTGCAGCATGGACTGCATCTTGTTGTGACCCTGGGTGCGATCCCAGTTGGCGACTTCCTTGGCGACCTTCTGAAGATCGGGATACTGTGTCAGGACGGTTTCGTAGCCGTTGGAGCGCGTGGCGGCGTTGTTGTCAGACGGTGCGCCCAAGAGTTCGGCATACTTGCCCTTGTCGCCTACCGCTTCGACCCACTGCTGCGCGCCGATCGCGGCGCCCTGGGCGTTGTTCGAAACGAGCTGCGCCTTGGCGAGGCCTTCCTGGTTGATTTCGGCATTGACGAGAATGACCGGGATACCGGCGGCAACCGCCTTCTTGATCGCGCCGACCGAGCCATCGGCATTGGCCGGATCGAGGATGATGGCAACCGACTTGTTGGTGATGGCCGTGTCGATCAGGTTGCTTTCGGTGTTGGTGTCGCCCTTATGCGCACTGACCGAGGCGGTGTAGCCGAGCTTTTCGGCCGTCGCCTTGGCGACGTTGCCCTCCGTCAGCCAGTAGGGGTTGGACGGATCGTTGACGATGATCGTCATCTGGCCTGCTGCCCAGGCGGAGCTGACGAGGATCGGGGCGACAGCCGCGGCTGCCAGAAGAATGCGCATGCCTTTTTTAAACATAGTCTCTCTCCCATTTGTGAGTTCAGATGCTGCCGGAAACCGGCGGTGCTTTCCGCGATCGACTTTTGGAGACCCAGCCGCCGTCGTGGACAAGTTCTGCTGCGGACGTCAGGACGATTTTGTCCGGCGCCCGTATTGGATGCTGTTCATGAGGACTGCGAGGACGATGACTGCGCCCGTGAATACGGTTTGCCAGTAAGCCGAGACGCCGATGATGACGAGGCCGTCGGACAGGAAGCCAATGACGAAGGCGCCGAGCATCGTTCCGCGCACCGTGCCGCGACCGCCCGTCAGCGCCGCGCCGCCGATGACGACGGCTGCGATCGCCGTCAATTCGTAGGTCGTGCCCGCCGTCGGACCGGCAGAGGTCAGCTGCGACGACAGGACCAGACCGGCAATTGCCGCGCAGACGCCCGAAAGGACGTAGACGATGACCTTGACGCGCTTGACCGGCACGCCCGAGAGATCGGCTGCGCGCTCGTTGCCGCCAGAGGCGTAAAGCCAGCGGCCGAAAGCCGTGCGGCTCAAGACGATGCCGCAGATGATCGCGAGCACGGCGAGCACGATGACGCCGATCGGAATGCCCGCGAGACGATTGAAGCCGAGCCAGTCGAAGCCGGTATTGCCAAGCTCCGGGCGGCCGCCGAGATTGTTGTAGGTCAGGCCATTGGTCATCAGCAGGGCAATGCCGCGGGCGACATAGAGCACGCCAAGCGAGGCGACGAAGGCCGGAACCTTCAAGTAGGCGACCAGCACGCCATTGACCGCGCCGACGACGGCGCCGACAGCGCAGGTGATCACCACCACGGCCCAGACCGGCGGATAAAGAATGACGCCGAACGAACTCAGCGTCACGCCCTGCATGAGGAAGCCGGCAATGCAGCCGGCAAGCCCGAGCGTCGAGCCGACCGAAAGATCGATGCCACCATTCAGGATCACCAGCAGCATGCCGATCGCCAGGATGCCGAAGATGGCAACATGCGAGGCCATCGTCAGGAAGTTGCTCAGGCTGAAGTAATAGGGTGACAGGAAGGAGAAGACCGCGATGATGACGATCAGCGCGAAGAAGGCGCGGCCTTCCAGGATCAGCCGCACGAAATTGGTGTTGCGCTTCTGCCCGTTGGAAACTGTTTTCTTTTCTGCGATATCAGTGACTGACATAATCAGTGCTCCATAGTTCCGGGCTAGTGCGCGACCGTGGCTTCGCCGGAGGCGGCCATGATCTTTTCCTTGGTGACGTCAGCACCGAATTCGGCGGAGATTCGGCCGCGATGCATGACGATGATGCGGTGCGCAATGCTCAGGCATTCGTTGACTTCGGAGGTCGAATAGACGACGGCAAGGCCCTGCCTGGCGCGTTCGGCGAGCAGCTTGAAGACCTCCGCCTTGGCGCCGATGTCGATACCGCGGCTCGGTTCGTCGAGAAGAATGACCTTGGGTTCGGTCGCCAGCATCTTTCCGATGACCACCTTTTGCTGATTGCCGCCAGACAGCGAACCGATTGGAGCTTCTCCCCCATCGGTCTTGACGTGCACCTTGCGGATGGAGGCATCGACAAGTTCGCGCTCGCGACGCCCGGATGTGAAGAGCCCCTTCGTGAATGCGCCGATGCTGGCGAGCGACAGGTTGGAGCCGACCGTCATCGTCTGGACGAGGCCGTCGCGTTGACGATCCTCGGGCACCAGCACCAGGCCGCTTGCGATGCGCCCGGCGATGCTCAAGTGCCCGACATCCCGTCCTTCGAGCCGAATGCTTCCGCCGCTTGCGCGCAACCGTCCGGCTACGCATTCCAGAAGCTCGGTGCGTCCGGCGCCCATCAGGCCGTAGATGCAGACAACCTCTCCGGCGCGCACGTCAAGCGACAGGCGATCGACGGAATTGAAGTTCGACCCGGAGGGGCCGGGAACCGTCAGATTGTCGATCGATAGCGCAGCCTTGCCGAATTCATAGCCTTCGGGCGGGTTGCCGAGATCGAAATTGTCGCCCACCATGTTGCGGACGATCCATTCGAGATCGATGTCCTTGCGTTGCGCATAGGCTGTCATGGTGCCATCGCGCAGGACGACGGCGTGGTTGGTGATCTGCAGCGCTTCTTCAAGGTGATGCGAGATGTAGACGATCGACACGCCGCGATCGGTCAGATCGTGGATGACTTTGAAAAGCACTTCGACTTCGGTGGCGCTGAGCGCCGAGGTCGGCTCATCCATGATCAGGATACGCGAATTGACAGATAGCGCCCGGGCAATTTCGACGATCTGCTGCTGGCCGAGACGCAGATCCTCCACCTTTGTCAGCGGATCGATCTCTTCTTCGAGTTCTTCCATCAAGATGCGCGTCTGGCGCTCTTCTTCCGCAAAATCGACCACGCCGCCTTTGATGATCTCGCGGCCCATGAAGATGTTGTCGCGCACGCTGAGATTGGGTGCGAGGCTGAGCTCCTGGTGAATGATCGAGATGCCGCATTCGCGCGCATGGGTCGAGGAGCTGAAACTGATCGGCGCGCCGTCGAGAACGATCGCGCCCGACGTCGGTTGGACGACGCCCGAAAGGATCTTCATCAGCGTCGACTTGCCCGCCCCGTTCTCGCCGAAGAGCGTCGTCACCTGTCCGCGATGGATATCGAAATTGACGCCCTTGAGAGCATGCACATTGCCATAGGATTTGGCGATGTTGCGGGCAGCCAGAACCACCTCGCCAGGGGCTTCGGATGTGGAGATTGCCTCGCTCATTTGACGTCGACCTTGACCGGAGTTACGAGCCAGTTTTTCGGGTTGATCAGCTTGAACACGCCGACGACGGTTGCCGTCTTGCCATCGAGCTGGTCCGGATCGAGACCGGCGAATACGGCTTTCTTCATCTCGTTGTTGATGGCCGACCCGGCGTCCTGATACTGAATCTGATTGGTGAACTGGCCGAATTGGATCGTGCCCGTGGCATCGCGGAGGTCCGTGCCATTGACCGCAGGACCGGTCTGGACACGGACCACCGTCTCGGGAGGCAAGCCGTCGATCTTCATTTCATTGGTATTGGATTTGCGCGCGCCGAAGGTGCCGGTCAGCGTCACGGGCAAGACCGGACCGGTGCTCGTGGCAACGCCATATTTCTCGCCGGCAGCCTTCTTGTCCGCCACGATCGCCGTTGCCAGCTCAGATGCAGCCACGGCTCTCTTCTCGACATCCGCCTGGATCTGCGGAAACTGCTCGGCGCCGAAGGTTTCCGGAGAAAAGACCTGCTGCCTTACATCACTCGCTGAGCCGATCTTGACGACCTTGGTGTCGAGCGCGATTGCGCCGATGACCACGATTGCCGCAACGGCGCTGACGATGATCTTCAAATTGCCTTTGCCTGGCGCGGATGCTGCGTGAGCGGGCTGGGTGTTCATTGCTGGCGACCTCTGCGGCTGGTCGGATTTATGTCAAAAAGGGGGAAAATGGCGAAAGCCTCACGGCTGCTTCATCGAAGACGGCACGCTTCGAAAACCGCATTGCAATGCGAAAGCCTGTCAGGCCGATTCACGCCAGCGGCGTGATGATGAGCGAAAAAAATGCGCATCCGAACCTCCTTCATGCCGGACCGGCGCTTGTCTCCTCCAATCGCCTGGACCGCAATTCCTTTCAGCAGGGATGCCTGCGTGATAGGTAAATGGTGTTTATGCCAAAAATCATGTTATCAAATCGTTCGTCTGTCAACAGGTGTTTTCTGCTCTCATGCCGACAATGTGTGGCTAACAGCCTGCTTATTGGAATGGAAAAGAACGCGATCTTGAGCGCGCGCTCCAAGTGAGGAGGCATGCGCCCATTCCAATATATTGAACTAGATAATTGATTTAAAATGATAAAATAATTCGAAGCGGGTGCCGGTAGCGCGTGGCCGCCGCTGGAAAGGGGCCAGTCCGCGATCGCCGCGCATCGCATCCGTGGGTTCAATTTTATCTGAAAAAAATTTCATTGCGAGAAAAATCTTACTGGCGCAATGATATCTTTGTGTTATCTTTTTGATGAGCCCATGGAGCTTTCGAAAAGCATCGGATCTCAAGATCCCGCGGGGCGCGACTATGCGCCGGCGAACTTGCCCGTGGATTCGAAATGTGGTCGCCTGTGCCCTTTGCTGGCTGTACCGACCGGGAGGATATGAGACATGAAATCGACGCGCGTTTTGCCCCTCGCGACGCTCGACGTTGCCGGATAATCTGCGATGGACGTTAGCCACCAGGTCATCATCGGCATCGATGCGGGAACATCGGTCATCAAGGCGGTCGCCTTCGACCTTTCCGGCCGTCAGATCGCCGCCGCATCCGTTCGCAACAAATATTCAAGCGGCGCCGATGGCTCGGCTACGCAATCGCTCGCCCAGACCTGGCAGGATTGCGTCGGTGCGCTTCGCGGGCTGGGCGAGAAGCTTGAAGATCTTGCATCGCGCACCGCCGCAATTGCGGTGACGGGGCAGGGCGATGGAACATGGTTGGTCGGCTCCGGAAATCAGCCTGTCGCTGATGCCTGGCTTTGGCTTGATGCCCGCGCCGCGCCGACCGTGGTTTCACTTGCCGGCCAGGAAACGGACAGGGCGCGTTTCGAACAGACCGGCACGGGACTAAATACCTGCCAGCAGGGCGCGCAGCTCGCTCACATGGATCGGGTAGTGCCGGAGCTTCTGGACCGGGCGGAAACGGCGCTGCACTGCAAGGACTGGCTCTACCTCAATCTTACCGGTGTGCGGGCGACAGACCCTTCGGAGGCAAGCTTCACCTTCGGTGATTTCAGGACACGGCGATATTCGGCTGTCACCATTGACGCGCTCGGGTTGACGCATCGCCGCGCGCTTCTGCCCGATATTGTCGATGGAACAGAAATCAGCCATCCGCTGACGGCGGAAGCGGCGCAGGCCTGCGGCCTGCTGGCCGGTACGCCGGTCAGTCTCGGTTATGTCGACATGGTGATGACGGCGCTCGGCGCCGGTGTTCGCAGCGGTGGACGCAACGCTGCCTGTTCGACGATCGGTTCGACCGGCGTGCATCTGCGTGCAAAGCCGGTGGCTGACGTCCATCTCAACCGCGAGGGCACGGGCTACGTCATTGCCCTGCCGATCCCGGGTACCGTTACCCAGGTGCAGACCAATATGGGTGCGACGATCAACATCGACTGGCTGCTGGAGATGGCTGCCTATCTGATGGCGGAGGCCGGAAAGCCTGTCACTCATGCCGAGCTCGTCGGACGGATCGACCGCTGGTTTTCCGAAAGCCAGCCGGGTTCGGTCGTCTATCATCCCTATATTTCCGAGGCCGGAGAGCGCGGCCCCTTCGTCAATGCGCAGGCCCGGGCGGGCTTTTCTGGTCTTTCGGTTCGCCACGGGTTTCCAGACCTCGTTCGCGCGGTAGTCGAAGGGCTGGCGCTCGCGACGCGCGATTGTTACGCCGCCATGGGCGATATGCCGGAAGAGTTGCGCGTCACCGGCGGCGCGGTGCGCTCGAGTGCGCTTCGCCGCTCCCTGGCCGCCTCACTGAAGGTGCCGATCCGGCTGTCCCGCCGTGAAGAGACCGGAGCGGCAGGTGCAGCCATGATGGCTGCTGTGGCGATCGGCGCCTACAAAACAATGGATGACTGCATCGCCGACTGGGTAACGCCGCTGCTCGGCGACGCCGAAGAGCCGATCCGGGAGGAAGCTTCCCGCTTCGACCTGCTTTATTCCGCCTATGCCGATATCCGAAAGGCCATGCCCGCCGCCTGGGAAACACTGGCCAGAGCCGCGGCGATGCCGCCCACAAAATGAATCGCTGATGCAATAGGCATCCGAGGGAGCATGACATGACCGAACCCGAAATCCTGGATCTTTTCGTCATCGGCGGCGGCATCAACGGAGCGGGAATTGCCCGCGACGCCGCCGGGCGCGGCCTGAAAGTCGCATTGTGCGAGAAGGACGATTTGGCACAGGGCACCTCCTCGCGCTCGGGCAAGCTCGTGCATGGCGGCCTTCGCTATCTGGAATATTACGAGTTCCGTCTCGTGCGGGAGGCGCTGATCGAACGCGAGGTGCTGCTCACCGCCGCACCGCACATCATCTGGCCGATGCGTTTCGTGCTGCCGCACAGTCCCGAGGATCGCCCCGCCTGGCTCGTGCGGCTTGGCCTCTTCCTTTACGATCATCTCGGCGGTCGCAAGAAGCTGCCGGGCACCCGCACGCTCAATCTGCTGCGCGATCCAGAAGGCACGCCCATACTCGATCAATATACCCGCGGTTTCGAATATTCGGATTGCTGGGTGGATGATGCCCGCCTAGTCACCTTGAATGCGGTGAGCGCGGCGGAGAAGGGGGCCCTGGTGCTCACCCGCTCGCCGGCGATCTCCGCGCGCCGGGAAAACGGCCAATGGACGATCACGACGAAAAGCAGCACGAGCGGCGAGACGCGGACGTTTCGTGCCAAATGTCTCGTCAATTGCGCCGGCCCCTGGGTAACCGATATCATCAACCGTGTCGCCGGCTCCAATTCCAGCCGCAATGTGCGCCTCGTCAAGGGCAGCCATATCATCGTGCCGAAGTTCTGGGCTGGCTCCAATGCCTATCTGGTTCAGAACCACGACAAGCGTGTCATCTTCATCAACCCTTATGAAGGCGATAAGGCGCTGATCGGTACGACGGATATCGCCTATGAAGGCCGGGCCGAGGATGTGGCGGCCGACGAGGCGGAAATCGAATATCTGCTGAAGGCGGTAAACCGCTATTTCAAGGAGAAGCTGCGCCGCCAGGACGTGCTGCACAGTTTTTCTGGCGTGCGCCCGCTGTTTGACGACGGCAAGGGCAATCCGTCGGCGGTGACCCGCGACTACGTGTTCGACCTTGACGAAACCGGTGGAGCGCCGCTTCTCAATGTCTTCGGCGGCAAGATCACCACCTTCCGGGAGCTTGCCGAACGTGGCATGCAACGCCTCAGGCACGTTTTCCCGAACATGGGTGGCGACTGGACGGAAAAGGCACCGCTGCCGGGTGGAGAGATGCCCAATGCCGACTACGAGACCTTCGCCAACAGCCTGCGTGACACCTATCCCTGGATGCCGCGAAAACTCGTCCATCACTATGGCCGTCTCTATGGCACGCGCACGAAGAACCTGGTTGCCAAGGCAACGGACCTGCAAGGCCTCGGACACCATTTCGGCGGGCAGCTTTACGAGGCGGAAGTCCGTTACCTCGTCGCCACCGAATGGGCCGAGACGGCCGAGGACATCCTCTATCGCCGCACCAAGCATTACCTTCACCTGAGCGAGGCGGAGCGGGCAGCCTTTGCCGACTGGTTTGCTTCATCCCATCTTGCCGCCGCCTGAGGAGGCCTTGATGCCGCTGACGCTTTCGCTGAATACCAATCCGCTGGTGAACCGTTTTGCCGATCCGGACGACCTGATCGAGACGGTGGCGCGAGACCTGCGCATCCGTGATCTCCAGCTGACCCATGAATTCATCAACCCGAGTTGGCAGGCACCGGTCATCCGCCGCCTGACCCGCCAGATGAAGGCGGCGTTGGCGCGCACCGGCGTTCGCGTCACCTCGGGCATGACCGGACCTTATGGACGGTTAAACCATTTCGGGCATCCGGATGCCGAGGTGCGCCGCTATTACGTGGATTGGTTCAAGACCTTCGCGGACATTACCGCCGATCTCGGCGGGCATTCCGTCGGAACGCAGTTTGCAATCTTCACCTACAGAGACTTCGACGACGCGAACCGGCGCGAGGAACTGATCAAGATCGCTATCGACTGCTGGTGCGAAGTCGCAGAGCATGCCAAGGCTGCGGGTCTTTCCTACGTCTTCTGGGAGCCGATGAGCATCGGCCGCGAATTCGGCGACACGATCGAATCCTGCCTTTCGCTGCAGGCTCGACTGACTGCCGCCGATATGGCGGTGCCGATGTGGATGATGGCGGATATCGACCATGGCGACGTCACTTCCGCCAATCCCAACGACTTCGATCCCTATGCCTGGGCGCGGGCCGTGCCGAAGCTATCACCGATCATCCATATCAAGCAGAGCTTGATGGACAAAGGCGGTCACCGGCCGTTCACCGCCGAATTCAATGCCAAGGGCCGAATTCAACCCGCTCCGCTGTTGGACGCTTTCGCGACAGGCGGGGCCGATGACAATGAGATCTGCCTCGAGCTTTCCTTCAAGGAACGTGAGCCGAACGATCGCGAAGTTATCGCGCAGATTGCTGAAAGCGTCGCCTTCTGGGCGCCGCATATCGACACGGGCGCCGCAGACTTGAAGATATGATCCGGCGATTTACAAAGGCTGGTTGTTATCGGGCGGAATCGCCGGCGAAGAAATGGGAAAGGTGCGGCGATGACGGATGCTGATGATACGCTTGCAGTGCGGGCCGCCTGGCTTCATTACGCCGGCGGACTGACGCAGTCTGACGTTGCCCGGCGCCTCGGCATTCCCTCGGTCAAGGCGCATCGGCTGATCGCGCGGGYCGTCGCCGATGGCGTCGTCAAGGTCACGATCGACGGCGATATCGTCGAATGCGTCGAACTGGAGGCGCGTCTCGTCGAGCGCTTCGGACTGCAATATTGCGAGGTCGCGCCCGATCTTGGCGAAGAGGGCCTGCCGCTACGCGCGCTCGGTCATGCAGGCGCTGGCTATCTGAAGCGCGAAATCGAACACGGTGACCACGCAGTCATTGGTCTTGGCCACGGCCGCACGCTTTCGGCTGCCGTTCAATATATGCCGCGGACGACTGCCAAGGATATGCGCTTCGTTTCGCTGCTTGGCGGCCTCACGCGAAACTACGGCGCCAATCCCTATGACGTCATGCACCGTATCGCGGAAAAGACCGGCACACATGCCTATGTCATGCCGGTTCCCTTCTTCGCCAACACCGCCGAGGACCGGGAGGTGCTGAGAGCGCAACGCGGCGTCAAGGAAGTGTTCGATCTCGCCAATGACGCCGACCTGAAGCTCGTCGGCTTGGGGACGGTAGATGCCGAGGCCCAGCTTGTGCTCTCCGGCCTGGTCGAGCCGGGTGAGATCGAGGACATCGCCGCCRCCGGCGGCGTCGGCGAAATCCTGGGTCACTTTTTCAATGCAGATGGGCAGATCCTCGATACGGCACTGACCGGACGAACCCTTTCGGCATCTTTCCCGACGACGAAGAAGGAGCGCCTCGTGGCCCTGGCAGGCGGACAGGCCAAGGTGGCCGCCATACGAGCCATCCTGCGAAGCCGCCGCCTTCACGGGCTCATTACTGATGAACGGACCGCGCAAGCGCTCCTGGATTGATGGTAGCCACATATTTTGGCTCATAATCACACCTAATTATGTTGAAAATTCACATTGCAGATGTTATATTGTTATTTAACTGGGATTGAGACGTATGAAACGAGAAGAGCGCCAGCAACTGATCGTCAATCTGCTCGTCGAGGATAAGACCGTCGATGTGGACGATCTTGCCGAGCGCTTTTCCGTCTCGAAGATGACCATTCATCGCGACCTCGACGACCTCGAACAGGCAGGTGTGCTGCGCAAGGTGCGCGGTGGCGCCACGATTGACGCGGGAACACAGTTCGAGAGCGATTTTCGCATTCGCGAACGTCAGGGTGGTGAGGCCAAGGTTGCCATGGCGCAGGAAGCGCTGTTCATGGTCGAGCCCGGCATGACGATCATGGTCAACGACGGCTCGATGGCAGCAGTTTTCGGTGAGATGTTGCTGCAGAAACGCCCGCTGACGGTGATCACCAACAATGCAGCGATCATGGAGCGGTTGAAGGGCGAAAACGGCATAACGCTGATTGCGCTCGGGGGCATCTATTCCGCAAAATTCAACGCCTATTTCGGCGTCGTTACCGAAGAAGCGCTGTCGCGCCTGAGAGCCGATATCGCTTTCATCTCGACGCCGGCGGTCAGCGGCGGGCTCGCCTACCACATGGACGACAATGTCGTTCGCGCCAAGCGGGCGATGATCTCGTCTTCGGCCAGAAGCTGCCTGCTGGTCAACCACCAGCGCATCGGCCACACGGCGTTGCATGTCATGGCGGATCTCGCCGATTTCGACACTATTATCACTGATAGCGCGCCGGCGGCCGCTATCCTCGACGAATTCGATCGGGCGGGCATCAAGCTCACCATCGCTCCGGCACAGGATCAGGCATGACTGAGAAACCGCGCTTCTGGATTGGCACCAGCTGGAAGATGAACAAGACGCTCGAGCAGGCCGAGCATTTCGCCCGCGGGCTCGAGGCGGCCGATGCCGCGCGCGATTCCATCATCCAGCGCTTCGTGATCCCGTCGTTTACCGCCGTGCGAGAGGTCAAGCGCATGCTTGCAAAGACCTCCGTCAAGGTCGGAGCGCAGAACATGCATTGGGCGGACGAGGGCGCCTGGACGGGCGAGGTTTCCCCCTTGATGCTGAAGGATTGCGATCTCGATATCGTCGAGCTTGGGCATTCCGAGCGCCGCGAGTTTTTCGGAGAGACGGATGAGACGGTCGGGCTGAAGACGGAGGCAGCGGTTCGCCACGGTCTGATCCCGCTGATCTGCATCGGCGAAACCCTTGCCGACCGGGAGAGCGGAAAAGCTGCCGAAATCCTTGCAATCCAGGTGCGTGGGGCGCTTTCGAAGCTTTCCGACGTACAGAAATCGGCGGAAATCCTCCTAGCCTACGAGCCCGTATGGGCGATCGGCGAAAAAGGCATTCCGGCAACGGCGGATTATGCCGATGCGCGCCAGGCCGAAATTATCGCAGTCGCCGAAGCGGCGCTCGGGCGGAAAATCCCCTGCCTTTACGGCGGGTCGGTCAATCCGCAGAACTGCGAGGAACTGATTTCGAGCCCGCATATCGACGGGCTCTTCATCGGCCGTTCCGCCTGGAATGTCGAGGGCTATCTCGACATCCTTTCGAAATGCGCCGCCAAACTCCAAGGAGAAAAACGATGAAGCTTGCAATTGCTGGAGACAGCGCCGGCGAAGGTCTCGCCAAGGTGCTCGCCGAACACCTCAAGGGCCGTTTCGACGTCCATGAAGTGTCACGCATCAATGACGGGCTCGACCCGTTCTATGCCAACCTTTCGGATCGTGTTGCCTCGGGCGTGATCGATGGCACCTATGACAAGGCCATCCTGGTCTGCGGCACCGGCATCGGCGTCTGCATCTCGGCCAATAAAGTGCCCGGCATCCGTGCCGCTCTGACGCACGACACCTATTCGGCCGAACGTGCCGCTCTTTCCAACAACGCGCAGATCATCACGATGGGTGCTCGCGTCATCGGAACTGAGCTCGCTAAGTCGATCGCCGACGCATTCCTCGCTCAGACATTCGACGAAAACGGCCGTTCGGCCGGTAATGTCTCCGCAATCGATGAGCTCGACGCGAAATACAGCGCGCGTTGAGAGCAGGACGCAAGCGGCCGGTCATCCGCCGGTCGCTGTGCGCATCAGCCATCACTATCACCTGAGTTCCGGCGATGGGGTGCGGTCGTTGCGCGGGCCTATCACACTATGACCCGTTAGGGTTGCTCGGCCGTGCTATGTGAGTTGATGCGGATCGCCCCGAAATGGCGGATCGGGGGAAGCTTTGCTCTGCGGTGTCACGCGCGATCCAAAGTCGCCTCGATGTGTAAAAAAGCCTAGTCCAATTTCTCATGAACGACGGCATCTCTGAACGCTTCATAGATGACACGATGACCGGCATCGTTGGGATGTGTGAAATCAGGCGAGGCCAGTGGCCCATCGCCATATGCTTTCATCCGTTCATAGACAGGAGCGTAGAAGACGCGAAAACGTTGCGCCAGTTCTCGCACGGTTCGGACGTAGACTTCAAAGCCCTGGCGTGTCTGGCCGGTGAAGCCGGTGCTTCCAACTGAAAAGCCGCCATCTGGAATATAAGGCGGACTGCCGATCGCAAGCCGTTTCGCGTGGCCTGCCTCGATCAGTTTCTCCAGCATATTAGCATAGTCACGACTGAAGTTCTTCGCGTTCATGCTCTCCGGCGCGGCCGCATAGCGCGCGTCGTTATAGCCGTAGAGGATGAGGATCGCGTCGCTATGCGGGCCGTCGAGCAGCGCCCCGGCGAAGCGTTCAGCGCCGTTTCCCGGTCGAGCTTTGCCGTCGGCAAGCAGCGATGCCTGCAGCACTGTCCCCGGGATTGCGTGATTGCGGAGGGGTAATCCATCGACCTCAGCCGCAAACAATGCCGGCCAGGCAAGATGCGGCTGGCTGGCGTTGAGTCCTGCGGTGATGCTGTCGCCGAAGAGGCGGGTCCCGGAAATCCCCAGCAATTTCAAATGCTCTGCGAATGGCATCGATCATCTCACATTTTCGCGCTTGACAGTTGCTCGGTAAATCTTGTTTATACGTATTAGCTGCTAATACGCATTAGCAGTCAAGAGGTGATCGGGAGGAACCGGTGTGGCAGGCACTAAGCGCTTGACGCAGCACGATATTGCGAAACTGGCCGGCGTCAGTCAGGCAACCGTTTCGCTTGTGCTGAACGGTGCGCCGACGGCTTTGGCGCGTATTCCGAAGGAGACCCGCGAGCGCGTCCAGCAGGTCATCCGCACCACGGGATATGTGGCCGATCCGATCGCCCGGCGGATGGCCAAGGGTCTCAATCGCATCCTCGGCGTCTTCACCTACGAGCCGGCCTTTCCAAGCGAGCAGGCGGACTTTTTTGCACCCTTCCTGCTCGGCATCGAGGAAGAGGCGCAGGCGCAGAATTATGACCTGCTCCTCCTGACCGGTGCCGGCGTCGGCCGGGAGCGCAAGATTTTTGCCGACGGTAACCGGCTGCGGATCGCCGACGGCTGCCTCGTCCTCGGCCGCGAATTCGATCGGGCCGAGCTCAAGCGGCTGGTGACTGGCGATTATCCCTTCGTGGCGATCGGCCGACGTGAGGACGCAGGCGGACCCGTTCCCTACGTCGGCGGCGATTACGCCAGCGGTACGCGGGCGCTGGTCGAAAAGGCGCGCGCACTCGGCCATGACCGGCTGGCTTTCGTCGGCCCAAGCGGCTCGGCTGAATCTATCGTTGACCGTTGGCGCGGATTTTCAGGCGCAATCACCGGGGGCGCCGAACTGGTTCTCCATGTTGATGAGGTCGGCCGAGGCGCGGCCGACACGCTCGACGCGATCGTCGCAAGCGGCGCGACCGCCGTCTTCTTCGTCGAATTGGCCGATGCGGTGCGTGTCGAAGCGGCAGCGCGCGAGCGCGGCCTGTCCATTCCTGGCGACTTGTCGGCCGTGGTGCTCGGCAGCCATGTACGGGCCGAGCGCAGCCATGTGCGGTTCACCTCCTTCGATATTCCTCGCGAGGAAATGGGGCGGCAGGCGACCGCCATGCTGGTGCGCCGCATCGAGGCCGCCGCGCCCATCGAACAAATTCTTCTGACCTGCGAACCTGTCGAGGGCGAAACCCTCGGACCAGCAAAGAAACGGACCTGATAGTGATGGACATGGCGGCAAAAGAGATGCGAGCGGATATTCTGGTGGTGGGTGGCGGCCTCGGCGGCGTCGCGGCGGCGCTTGGCGCATGCCGGGCGGGCAAGAGCGTCATCATGACCGAGGAATTCGAATGGATCGGCGGCCAGTCGACCAGCCAGGGCGTGCCTTCCGACGAACATAGCTGGGTCGAGCAATTCGGCATCACGCGCTCCTATCGCAGACTGCGCAACGGCGTGCGGCAATATTATCGCGACAACTATCCGCTGACCGAAGGTGCCCGCGCCTGGGGCGATCTCAATCCCGGCGGCGGCTGGGTAAGCCGCATCTGCGCCGAGCCGCGCGTCAGCCTGGCGGTCATGGAAGCGATGCTGATGCCCTATCGCGGCGCCGGCCGGCTCAGGGTCCTGCAGCCCTATCGTCCCGTCGCTGCCGATGTCGACGGCGACAGCGTGCGCTCCGTCACCGTCCGCCATCGCGATACCGACCGCGAGCTCGTCATCTCGGCCGATTACATCCTTGACGCCACCGAACTCGGCGATCTGCTGCCGATGACCGGCACGGATTATGTGAAAGGCTTCGAGGCGCAGTCCGATACCGGCGAGCCGAACGCTCCCTCCGAAGCGCAGCCCGACAATGTTCAGGCAGTTTCGATCTGCTTTGCAGTCGATTGCGTTGACGGCGATCAGACGATCGACAAGCCTGACAATTACGACTATTGGCGCAAATACCAGCCGCATTTCTGGGGCGGACCACTGCTCGGCTTCACCGCGCCGCACCCGCGCACGCTGGAATCCACCACGCGCAGCTTCACGCCAAATGTCGACGACAATCCACTGCTCGTCGATGCCGATCAGCGCAAGGGTGGCGGCGATGAGAACCTCTGGCTCTTCCGCCGCATCGCGGCACGGCGCAATTTTGAGCCTGGCTTTTACCAGTCCGACATCTGCTTCGTGAACTGGCCGATGATCGACTACATGGACGGAACGATCATCGACGTCTCCGAGCAAGACAAGGCGAGGCATCTGAAGGCGGCCGCCGATCTTTCCTATTCGGTCTTCTACTGGCTGCAAACCGAGGCGCCACGCATCGATGGCGGCCAGGGTTACCGGGGCTTGAGGCTTCGCGGCGACATCACCGGCACCGAACATGGCCTCGCGATGGCGCCCTATATCCGGGAAAGCCGCCGCATCAAGCCCGTCACCCGTATCACCGAGCAGGATCTCTCCCATGCGGTGCGCGGCGAAAAAGGGGCGGTGAATTATCGCGACAGCGTCGGCATCGGCATGTACCGCATCGACCTGCACCCCTCGACCGGCGGCGACAACTATGTCGACGTGCCGTCCTGCCCGTTCGAAATCCCGCTTGGCGCGCTGCTGCCGCAGCGCATGACGAACCTCATTGCGGCCGGCAAGAATATCGGCACCACCCATATCACCAACGGTTGCTACCGCTTGCATCCGGTCGAATGGAACATCGGCGAAGCGGCGGGCATGCTCGCGGCCCACTGCCTCGATAAGGGACTGAAGCCCCACCAGGTCCAGGAAAACGATGTGCATCTTCGCGACTTCCAGCAGGAACTTGTTCGAGAAGGCATCGAAATCCGCTGGCCGGTCATCTCAGCCTACTGAGCACCCATCTGCGCAACCCATCTTTGGAGGAGGAACGGGAATGAACAAGAACAGGACACTGAAATCGGCAATGGCGGCGCTTGCGCTCGCCTTGCCGCTCGCCTGCAGCGGCATCGCCAACGCACAGGATGCCGTCAACCTGCGCATGACCATCTGGAGCGCGGCAGAAGCG
>NZ_JBFUBG010000092.1:0-25567 GCF_056405875.1 Rhizobium sp. P1_E6
CCGAGGGTGCATTGAAGAGCATCACCGATGCTCCAAATGTGCCGGTAGAAAAAGCACTGGAGCCGATCGTCGAGCGCGGCCCGAGACTGCACCAGGCCGGCGAAGCCGGTTACCGCTGAGGAGAACAGCAATGCGTCTACTCGTTCTCGGCACAGGCGTCATGGCCAAAAACCAGGTTGCCAACTTCCTTGCCATCGATGGCGTGGAAGTGGTCGGCGCCGTCGATACGGACCGGGCCCGGCTCGATGAGTTCGCCGATCATTTCAGCATTGAAAAACGCTTCAGCACGCTCGACGAAGCAATCGCCTGGGACAAATTCGATGCGGCGACGAATGTGACGCCCGACCGTATCCACCACGCGACCAGCCTCGCGCTGATTGCCGCCGGCAAGCACGTCTTCTGCGAAAAGCCGCTGGCGGAGAATTATGCGCACGCGCTCGAGATGACCGAAGCTGCAGAGGCAGCCGGGGTCATCAACATGGTGAACCTCACCTATCGCAACGTTGCTCCCCTGCAGCGCGCCCGCGAGATGGTGCTATCAGGCGAACTCGGCACCATCCGTCATGTTGAAGCCTCTTACCTGCAGAGCTGGCTGGTTTCGCGTGCCTGGGGCGACTGGCGCACGGAATCGCGCTGGCTGTGGCGCCTGTCCACCGGTCACGGTTCGAACGGCGTGCTCGGCGATGTCGGTATCCATATCCTCGACTTCGCAGCCTATGGCGCTGCGACCGACATCGATCACGTCTTTGCGCGGCTCAAGACCTTCAACAAGGCGCCGGGTGGCCAGATCGGCGAGTATATGCTGGATGCCAATGACAGCTTCACTATGTCGGTCGATTTCGCCAATGGCGCGCTCGGTGTCATCCATGCGACCCGCTGGGCGACCGGCCATTTGAACGAGCTGAAGCTGCGCATCTACGGCGAGAGGGGCAGCCTCGAAGTCACTCATCGTCCGGACGGCTCGGATCTTCGCGGCTGTTTCGGCGACGACATTGAAAGCGCCACCTGGCGTGATATCGAGGTGCCGACGGTGCTGACCAACTATCAGCGCTTTGCCGAAGCGGTCAGGACCGGGAAACAGGACGATCCCACCTTCCGCCATGCCGCCAACCTGCAGAAGGTCATCGACCTCGCGATTGTGTCGGAGAAAGAACGTCGGGAGTTCAATCTGCTGGCTTCCGATAACTTGGAAGGCACGGCCGGCCAGGAGCTTGAAAGCGAGGCGGACGATCAGGGTCCGGCGCTGGCACTCGTTGTCTGACGGCATGGTGAAACATAGAAGGCCCGCGTGATCGGGCCTTCTTCKAGCCAACAGCTCCCTCTGCTTATCCATGGCAGAGGGCGGGCGCTCGCTCCGGATGGCGCAAACGGCACCCACGCGATCTTTGCTTGCCGCGGTATATAACCACGGCAGACAAGGCGGGCTTCCTAAGCGGCCTTAACAGGCGCGCTCACGCCACGATAGGCAATGAGATCCTCGATCGTGATCAGGTGGAGGCCGTGCCGTTCGGCAAACCGCTCGAGATCGGGCAGGCGCGCCATCGTGCCATCGTCATTGGCCACTTCGCAGATGACGCCCGACGGCGACAGGCCGGCAAGCCTAGCGAGATCGACAGCCGCCTCGGTATGGCCGGGGCGAGAAAGCACGCCGTTCGGATGCGCTCGCAGCGGGAAGATATGGCCGGGCCGCGCAAAATCCTCGGGGCGAGAATTCTTACCGATGAGCGCGCGAACCGTCGCGGCGCGGTCAGCCGCGGAAATACCGGTCGTCGTTTCAGGGATATAGTCAACCGACACGGTGAAAGCTGTCTTCAAGAGTTCGGTATTGTTGGGAACCATCTGCGGGATCTGCAGTTCGTCCARCCGTTCGCCTTCCATTGCGACGCAGATGAGGCCGCGGGCGTAATTCATCATGAAGGCGATTGCCTGCGGAGTGATTGCTTCCGATGCGATGACGAGGTCACCCTCGTTTTCCCTGTCGCGATCGTCGACGACGACCACGATCTCGCCGCGTGCAATTGCGGCGATCCCATCTTCGATTTTAGAAATTGCCATTTCTCTGCCTTTCAAGGGTTAGCCGCAACGCGCGACATCCATGGCCTGTCAAAGGCCACCATTTTCCCTTGGGCGAACAAGCATATGAAACGCCGCGTGCCGAGCGGCGTCCTCTACGTTGCTCTCTTCCATCCGGACTATGACCGTCGGCTCCGGCATCTCACCGGATCTGCTGACCCTTCGCTTTCACGAAGGCGCTCGCGGGCTCCGAGTTGCCTCGATACCGCCGGTGGGGAATTACACCCCGCCCTGAGAACATTTCTTAGATAAATGATGAATGCCTCGTTCGGCAAGAGGTTGGGCGAAAATCACCGCTCGAGAATTGTCTCGTATAGGTGAAAGCACCGTTCGCTATTGTCGAACAAAGCTATGACATGATCAGGCCGCCATCGACATTGATGGTCTGGCCGGTGATATAGGCCGCGTCGTCGCTCGCAAGGAAGGTGACGAGGCCGGCGACATCTTCGCCCGATCCGGCACGCTTCATCGGTATTCCCTCGACCCATTCCTTCATGAGTTCGCCGGGGCCGTAGTTGCCGAGCAGCTTGCCCCATGCCTGGTCGTTATAGGCCCACATGTCGGTTTCGATGATGCCGGGGCAGAACGCGTTGACGGTAATGCCGTTGGTCGCGACTTCCTTGGCAAGGCTCTGGGTAATGCCGACAACGCCCATCTTCGACGCGGCATAATGCGGCGTATAGATGAAGCCGTCGCGTGCCTGGCCGGAGGCGGTGTTGATGATGCGACCGCCGCGGCCATGCTTGCGCATGCGGGCAATCGCTTCCTGGGCGCAGAGGAACACGCCCTTGGTGTTGACCGCCATGACCTTGTCCCACTCGCCCTCAGTCATATCCTCGATGCGGGCAATGGTGATGACACCGGCATTTTGAATGGAGACATCAACGGCGCCGAAGGCCTGTTCGGCAGCGTCATAAAGAGCCTTGACGCTTGCCTTGTCGGTGACGTCGCCAACGAAGGAGATAGCTTTGCCGCCATCGACCTTGATCTGCTCGGCGACGGCATGCACGCTCTCCTCATTGGCGGAGACGACGAGATTGGCGCCCTCGCGCGCAAAGCGTTTGGCAATCGCCGCACCGATGCCGCGGCTTGCGCCGGTAATGACGACAGTCCTGTTTTCGAAGCGTTGCATTCTCTTTTCCTTTCACGGTGCCGGCGAGTGCGGCGCCGATCCAAGAAACCGGCCGCGCTTACCCGCTCACTTAGACTTCAAACGGCTGCAGAAATAATCGCGGCGAATTCCGATGCCTTCAGCGAAGCGCCGCCAACCAGCGCGCCGTCCACATTGCGAATCTTGAAGATCGAAGCCGCATTCGACGCCTTGACCGAGCCGCCATAGAGGATCTTGACTGAATGGCCGTCGTTCCCCAGCCGATCTGCGAGCATCTGCCGGATCGCGGCATGGACCTCCTCGATCTGTTCGTTGGTCGGCACCAATCCGGTTCCTATCGCCCATACGGGCTCATAGGCGACGACGAGATTTGCGCTCGTCGCTGCCTCGGGAATGGATTCTCTCAACTGCTCGCCAACCACTTCGATCGCCCGTCCCTCGTCACGCTCATGTCGCGTTTCACCGACACAGACGATCGCGATCAAGCCCGCTTGGTGAGCGGCAACTGCCTTTGCAAGGACGATTTCATCATCTTCGCCGTGAGACACACGGCGCTCGGAATGTCCGAGGATGACATAACGCGCGCCAATATTGGCGAGCATTTCGGCAGAGACGTCGCCCGTATGGGCACCTGACTGCTGCGCATGACAATCCTGCGCGCCGATGACCAGTTTCGAATCCTTAACCCGCGCCACTGCGCGATCAATCAGCGTGAAGGGCGGGCAGACGACGATATCGCACGTCGCACTGCCCGTTAGTCCCTTCAGCGCCTCGATCTCAGCTTGGGAGGAGATGAGACCGTTCATTTTCCAATTGCCTGCGATCAGCTTGCGCATGGCATCACCAGCAGCAGAAGCCGCCGTCGACGAGCAGATCGACGCCCGTCACGAAGCTCGCGGCATTCGACAGCAGAAAGACAGCCGGACCGACCATCTCGTCGACACTGGCCATTCGCTGCATCGGCGTCTGTTCCTCGAAGAGCTTGGTCTGATGCACCATTTCGGGCCGGGTGTTCATCGGCGTTGCGGTATAGCCCGGCGAGATCGTGTTGACGCGGATGCCGCGCCCGACCCACTCCATGGCGAACGACTTCGACATATGGATCACGCCCGCCTTCGAGGCATTGTAATGGGCCTGGCTCAAACCGCGATTGACGATAACGCCCGACATGGAGGCGATGTTGACGATCGACCCGCGGCCGTTCTTCAACATGGCCCGCGCTTCGGCCTGGCAGGAGAGGAAAACGCCCTTCAGGTTGATGTCCATCAGCGTCTGATACTGATCCTCTTCCATCTCCTCGGCGGGATTGGCATTGGCGATACCGGCGGCATTGACAGCAAGCGAGAGCGCACCGAGATCGGCTTCGGTGCGGGCGACGGCATCCGCCAGAGACGACTTGCTGGTCACATCGGCTGCAATCTCGATCGATCGACGGCCGGCAGCCCTGATATGGCCGGCAGTATTGGCAAGGCCGTCATCGCTACGGCGGTCGAGAAGCGCGACGTCAGCACCGCACTGGGCGAGACCGATGGCGATCCTCTGCCCGATGCCGCTGCCGGCACCCGTCACGATGGCGACCTGGCCGCTGAGATCAAATAGTTTCGGTGCGTTCAGAGAGATGTCGGACACCGCTCTTCCTTTCTGTCTTTGCTTAGATTGTCGCCAGTTCCATGACCGAGACGTCGTTCRC
Source organism: Rhizobium sp. P1_E6 (assembly GCF_056405875.1). Taxonomy (NCBI): domain Bacteria; kingdom Pseudomonadati; phylum Pseudomonadota; class Alphaproteobacteria; order Hyphomicrobiales; family Rhizobiaceae; genus Rhizobium; species Rhizobium sp. P1_E6. The sequence continues at coordinate 4,875 of NZ_JBFUBG010000092.1, forward strand.
CTCGTCACGCTTCAGAATGCCTGCCTGCTTGCCCTGAGCCAGCACGAGAATGCGGTTTGATACGCCGAGAACCTCCTCGAGGTCGGAGCTTACGACAATGACCGCGACACCCTGCTTGGCGAGGTTGACGATGATGTCGTAGATGCCGGCGCGGGCTCCGACATCGATGCCGCGCGTCGGTTCGTCCAGCACCACGACCTTGGGATCACGCATCAGCCATTTGGCGATGACGACCTTCTGCTGGTTGCCGCCCGAGAGATCGGAAGCAAACTGCTCCGCACGCCCCTTGACGCCGAACTTCGCCACTGCCTTTTCGGCGAAAACGCGCTTCACGTTCGAGGTGAGCCAGCGCCCGCCAAGCTTGTCGAGATTGGCGTAGATGATGTTCTCGCTGATCTTGTGCGCGACGACGAGGCCCTGCTCCTTGCGATCTTCCGGAACCATCACGATGCCCCTGGCGATCGCATCCGCTGGGCTGCGCAGCTTCAGAGCCTCACCGTCCAGCTTGATCGAGCCGCCGCTGATTGGATCGGCACCGGAAATCGCCCTTACAAGCTCGGTGCGGCCGGCGCCGACGAGGCCAGCAATGCCAAGGATTTCGCCGGCATGGACGTCAAAGCTCACATCGCGGAAGGAATCGTCCGGCGACGTCAGGCCAGACACCTCAAGCACGGACCGGCTGGTCGGCTCGGGAAGTGTCGGAAACAGGCGATCGAGCGACCGACCGACCATGCTTTCGACGATTGTGCGCACCGGCGTCGAGCTGTCGGCAAATTCATGGACGCGCTCTCCGTCGCGAAGCACGACGATGCGATCGGTGAYCTTTTTGATCTCCTCCATACGGTGGGAGATGTAGATGATGCCCACGCCCTCGGCGCGGAGCTTGCGCACCTGCTCGAACAGGGCTTCCGTCTCCGCCCCACCAAGGGCTGCAGTCGGCTCGTCGAGGATCAGGAGTTTTGCATTAAGCGCCAGCGCCTTGGCGATCTCGATGAGCTGCTGGTTGGCGGTCGAGAGACCGGCGACCTTTCGGGTCGCGGGAATATGCAGGTTCAGCCGTGCGAGCTGTTCCTGGGCGCGGCGAACCATCTGGGCGCGGTCGACCACGCCGTTCTTCATCGGCCATCGACCGATGAAGACATTTTCGGCGATGGAAAGATGCGGCAGGAGCTGCAATTCCTGGTGGATCAGCACGACGCCCTTGTCGATCGCCTCGCGTGGAGCGGCCGGGGCATAAGGCTGCCCCAGCCATGTCATCGTGCCCTCGGACGGTGTGCGTGATCCGGCAATAATGCCTGACAGTGTCGACTTGCCAGCGCCGTTTTCGCCGAGAAGTGCCACCACCTCGCCGGGATAGACGTCCAGGTCCACATTTTTCAGAACCTGCAGCAGTCCGTAGCGCTTGGATATGCCCCTCAGGGAAAGAACCGGCTCGGTCACAGCACACCTCCTCGAGATTTCGACTGATTACGGATGGTTGGCGATGAAGCCTGCCACGTTTTCCTTGGTCGTCAGCGTGGCGTCCATCAGTTGGACCGGCGGCACCTTTTCCTTGGCAGCGAGCTTGACCGCGTTCTCCACCGCATCGCGGCCCATCTTCTGCGTCTGCTGTGTCGCGGTTACGTCGAACACACCCTTGCTGAGGGCCTCAAGTGCAGCGGTGTCGCCATCAAAACCACCGACCACGATCTTTTGCGATGGATTGGCGACCTTGATCGCCTGAGCCGCACCGAGCGCCAGTCCATCTGCCTGGGCGAAGACGATCGAGACATCCGAATTGGACTGGAGCATGTTCTGCATGATCTGGAAGCCCTCGTCCTGGCTCCACATGTTGGAATATTGCTCGGCGACGACGCTCACGTCCGGATAGGCCTTCAGGGATTCCTGGCACCCCTTGGTGCGGTCCAGTTCAGGCGTGGTGCCCTTCTGGCCATGGATGATGACCATCTTGCCCTTGCCGCCAGCTTCCTTGAGGATGTAGTCGCAAACCGCCTTGGCGGAGGCGACGGAATCGGTCGCCAGGAAGGTATCGCCCGGAGCGCCTTCAGCATTGCGGTCGACGTTGACGACCGGAATGCCGGCCTGCTTTGCAAGCTTGACCGGCACACTGGCTGCAGCAGCGCCTGCCGGGATGTAGATCAGTGCGTCGATATTCTGGGTCAGCAGGTCCTGGATCTGGTTGACCTGGGTCGGGCCATCGCCCTTGGCGTCGACGGTGAGGACCTCGATGCCACGCTTCTTGGCTTCGGCTTCGACGGACTGCTTGATCTGGTTGAAGAAGTTCGCCTGCAGATTGGCGACGGCAAGGCCGAGTTTCTTGACTTCGGCCGCCTGAACGGATCCGAGGCTGAGGCCAAGCAGGGCGGCAGACGCGAGCAGAGTGCGCGCAAATTTCATGTCAGTTCCTCCATTGTTAGTGAACCCTTGGGTATCCTCCCCCTCGGGCAATAGATCCGCTCCAAACCCTTCGGAGAGGAATTTCTTCAGGCCCGCATCCTCTGCAGCCTAGCGATCAGGCGGCCCGCCGCTTGCGGATCGTTTCGGCACCGACCGCGAGAACGATGACGACGCCGATGATGACCTGTTGCAGGAAAGGCGACACGTTGAGAAGGTTGAGGCCGTTGCGCAGCACGCCGATAATCAGGACGCCGATCAGTGTGCCGCCGATGCCGCCAGCGCCTCCCGACAGAGACGTTCCGCCGATGACGACGGCCGCGATCGTGTCCAGCTCGTAGCCGAAACCACTGGACGGCTGAACCGAGTCCAGACGGGCAGCAAGAACGATGCCGGCAAGACCTGCAAGGACGGCACTCGCCATGTAGACGAGAATAGTCACAAGCTGGACATTGATGCCGGCAAGACGGGCAACTTCGGGATTGCCGCCGACTGCATAGAGCATGCGGCCTTCTGCGCGGAAGTGCAGGAAAACCCAGGCAGCGGCGACGACAGCCAGCATCAGGAAGACGGTTGCGGTCAGAATGCCGAAATGGCGGTCAATGGCCAGCATCATGAACCAGTCGGGGAAGCCGACGATCTGCTGGCCGTCGGTGATCATGTTCGCCACGCCGCGCGCGGCCGACATCATCGCAAGCGTCGCGATAAAGGCAGGCACCCTGAACCAGGTGACCATGATGCCGACGATCAGGCCGCTGATCATCGAGGCAATGAGCGCCACGACGATGCCTACGCCGAGCGGCAGGCCGGCGACATTCGCTGTCCAGCCCATCACCATCATCGCAAGCGCCAGAACCGAACCGACCGAGAGATCGATGCCGCCAATCAGGATCACGAAGGTCATGCCAACAGCCATAATGCCGAGCACGGTGATCTGGTCGAGAATGTTCAAACCATTGCGGACGGAGAGAAATGCATCAGTGCTGAAGGTCAGGAAGAAGCAGAGCAAAAGCAATCCGATCAGCGGACCGGTCGCTCCCGTGAGCTTGCTGACCCACGTGCCCGATGGACGGCTCTGTTCATTAACGTCGATCGCCACCATCGTTCCTCCCTGAAGACTAAGGCCGGCAGCCAATATTTCACCAAGCAAGAATAAATATTCATGCCTGCTGGAAAATTCATTAACAACTTGCCTTAGCACTGTCAACCGGCTTTTCGGATGAAAGCTAGAGCATTATGACTAATAAGGGGCTTGACTAAGACGTCGCCTGTGCAAAAATATAAACACATGAATATTTATGCACAAGAGGAAATGATGGAGCCTTCCGAACTTGAACGTGTTGCTCGCCAGATCCGTCTGCGCGACCTTCAGGCCGTATACGAGGCAGGCGCCGGCCATATCGGTGGCGAGATGTCGGTGATCGATCTGCTCACGGCGCTGTACTTCCGCGTGCTGCGTGTCTGGCCAGACCAGCCGAAACACCCCGATCGCGACAGGTTCGTGCTGTCGAAGGGCCATACGGCCTGTGCGCTCTATGTTGTGCTTGCCAAGCGCGGCTTCATTCCGGAAGAGGAAATCTCAACCTTCCTGAAGCCATATTCCCGGCTGAACGGCCATCCGAACTGCAACAAGGTGCCGGGCGTCGAAACCAACACCGGRCCGCTTGGACACGGGCTGCCGGTCGCTATCGGCATGGCGAAGGCCGCGAAACTCTCGGGCGCGAAGTACCACACCTACGTCATCACCGGTGATGGYGAGATGCAGGAAGGCTCGAACTGGGAAGCCATCATGGCGGCATACCAGTTCCGTCTGGACAATCTGACGCTGATCATCGACCACAACAGGTTCCAGCAGGGTGCCTCGCTCTCGGACACCAACGATCTCGCCCCCCTTCGCCCCAAGCTCGAAGCCTTCGGCTGGGAGGTCAGTGAAATCAACGGCAACGACATGCACGCGATCGTGCCCGCTCTCGAGCATCGTTCCGACCGTCCTCATTGCATCGTGGCGCACACCAATAAGGGCCACGGCATCTCGTTCATGCAGGATCGGGTCGACTGGCATCACAAGGTTCCGAGCAAGGAACAATATGAAACCGCATTGGCAGAACTGTCGGAGGCACTCTAATGAACGCGCCCGTAAACCCACCGAAGCTCTATGACTGCCGCGATGCCTTTGCCGCGACGCTCGAACGCCTGGCAACCGAGAATGAAACCATCGTCGCCGTCTGCAACGACTCGGTCGGCTCCTCCAAGCTTGGCGGTTTCAAGTCGAAATTTCCCGACCGCCTCGTCAATGTCGGCATCGCCGAGCAGAACATGGTCGGCGTCGGCGCGGGTCTCGCCAATGGCGGACGACTGCCCTATGTCTGCGCCGCCTCACCGTTTCTGACCGGCCGGTCGCTGGAGCAGATCAAGGCCGACATTTCCTACTCCAATGCCAACGTCAAGCTCGTCGGCATTTCCTCAGGCATGGCTTACGGCGAACTCGGCCCGACCCATCATTCGATCGAGGATTTTGCCTGGATCCGCGTCCTGCCGAATCTGCCCGTGATCGCGCCGTGCGACCGGATCGAGACTGCCGCCGCCGTTGAATGGGCAGCAAGCTACAATGGTCCCTGCTTCCTGCGCCTGTCGCGCGTCGGCGTTCCGGATCTGCTGCCCGAAGGCCACAAGTTCGAAGTCGGCAAGGCGAACCTGCTGCGCGAAGGCTCCGATGTCACTCTTATTGCCAACGGCACGCTGACCCACCGCATGGTGAAGGCGGCCGAAATCCTTGCCGCGCGCGGCATCAAGGCGCGCGTGCTGAACATGGCGACCGTTCGTCCGATCGACGAAACCGCCATCATCGCCGCAGCCCACGAGACTGGCGCGATCGTAACGGCGGAAGAGCACTCGATCTTCGGCGGCCTCGGTTCCGCCGTCGCCGAAGTGGTGGTCGACAACGCCCCTGTACCGATGAAGCGTCTCGGCGTTCCCGGCGTCTACGCGCCGACGGGATCCGCCGAATTCCTCCTCGACGAATTCGGCATGGCGCCGGCGGCGATCGCCGATGCGGCCCAGGCGCTGATCAAGCGCAAATAATCTGATAGCAGGTCTATTGAGCCGGGGCGCGCATCCGCCCCGGCCATTCGTCTGAGGAGAAGATGATGCGGGCAATTCTGGCGATCGACCAAGGCACTACCAATTCGAAGGCAGTTCTGGTTTCCGAAAGAGGAGACGTCCTTGCCAGAGGCTCGGCCGCTGTCGGCATCTCCTATCCGCAGCCGGGTTGGGTCGAACAGGATCCACGCCGGATATTTGCCTCCGTTTGCGAAGCGATCGAGGCCTGCCTGAAAAACGCCTCCGGCGTCGCCGTCGAGGCGGTGGCGGTGTCCAACCAGCGCGAATCCGTCACTGTCTGGGATGCCGAGACCGGCGAAGCGCTAGGCCCAGTGCTGAGCTGGCAATGCCGCCGCACCGCGCCGGACTGCGAGCGCCTCATCGCCGAAGGGCATCTGGATCGTGTGGAGACACTGACCGGCCTCCCTCTCGACCCGATGTTTCCCGGATCGAAATTCCGTTGGCTGCTCGATCGCGTGCCAGCCGGCCGCCGCGTGCGCCTCGGCACGATCGACAGCTGGCTCATTCATTGCCTGACCGGCGGCAGCCGCCACGTCTGCGATGCCTCCAATGCCGCCCGAAGCCAGTTGTTCGACCTCAATGGCCAGATCTGGAGCGAGGAACTCGGCCAAATCTTCGGCGTCGATATCGGCCTGCTGCCCGAAGTGCTCGACAGCTCCGCCGATTTCGGCACGACGCGTGGCCTTCCCGGTATTCCCGATGGCACGCCGATCCGGTCGGCCATCGGCGACAGCCATGCAGCACTCTTCGGTCATGGCGCCTTCAAGCCGGGCGACGGCAAGGTGACTTTCGGAACCGGCTCCTCCGTCATGACGACATTACCGCGCTTCATCGCGCCGCAAAACGGCATCACCACGACGGTCGCCTGGCGGATCGCTGGCATGCCGACCTTCGCCTTCGAGGGCAACATTCTCGTTTCAGCCGCAAGCCTCCCCTGGATGGCGGACATTCTGGGCCTTGCCGATGTCGCAGCCGTCGTCGACCTTGCGGCGACCGCCGAGCCGGGCGGACCGGGATTCGTGCCTGCCTTCGTCGGCCTCGGCGCGCCCTACTGGAACTCCGACGCCCGCGCACTTTTCTCGCAAATCAACTTTTCTACGACGCGCGCCCAGATGGCCCGCTCGGTGACTGATTCGATCGCCTGCCAGGTGCATGACGTGATCGCCGCCATGCGCGCCCAGAGCGGCGGTCAACTCGGCGCCCTTTACGTCGATGGCGGCCCGAGCCAGAACCGCTTCCTGATGCAATGCGTATCCAATCTCATCGAACACGCCGTCATACAATGTCAAGCGCCGGAGGCTTCCGCCCTCGGTGCAGCTTATTTGGCCGGGCTTTCGCTCGGACTGTGGAGCGATCTCGACGTGATCGGGGCCTTGCCCCGAAGCACTAAGGTGATCCTCCCCGAAGAGATCGATCGCATCGGCCTTCTCAATACATGGAATGATGCGCTGGCCCGCTCGACGTCGCGACCGACACCGGCTAAGTGTGAATAATAATTCAAGCCGGTATAGCCCATGTCCCGCCTCAACGAACTCCGCCTGATTTCCAGGGTCGCCCAGATGTACCACATCGAAGGGCGGCGGCAGGCGGAGATCGCACAGCATTTGCGACTATCCCAGGCGACGGTCTCGCGAATGCTGAAGAGGGCGGAGGCCGAGGACATCGTTCGCACCAGCGTCATCCCGCCGGTCGGCACCTATAGCGAGCTCGAGGGCGCGCTGCGACAAAAGTTCGGCCTTCCTGAAGCAATTGTCGTCGAGTGCAGCGAGGACCGGGACGGCGCCGTCATGGCCCGGATCGGTGAAGCGGCAGCCCATCTTCTGGAGATCACACTTTCGCCTGGCGAGATCGTCGGGGTGTCGAGTTGGAGCCAGACGATCTTCAAGATGGTCGAAAACATCCATCCGCAAAAGAGCGCCCAGGTAAAATACGTTGTCCAGACCCTCGGGGGCATGGGCGACCCTTCCGTGCAGACGCACGCCACGCAGCTCACCACCCGTCTCGCTCGGCTGACCGGGGCCGAACCCAAGCTGCTTCCCGTCCAGGGCGTGACGACATCGAGGGAAGCCAAGCTCCTGATGCAGTCAGATCCCTTCGTTCGTGAGACCATGGATCTGTTCGGCAGCATCACGCTCGCCATCGTTGGCATCGGCGCGGTGGAACCGTCCGAATTGCTTGCCCGCTCCGGCAACATCTTTTCGTCGCGGGAACTCGCCGATCTTGCCGAGGCCGGCGCCGTCGGCGACATTTCGCTGCGTTTCTTCGACAAGGACGGCAAACCGGTGAAGACACCGCTGGATGAGAGGGTCATCGGCCTTCCGCTTGAGGACCTTGCACGGGTGGATCGGGTCATCGCGCTGGCCGGCGGCTCGAAGAAGACGGCAGCGATCTCAGGTGCCCTGCGTGTTGGCGTCATAGACATGCTGGTAACGGACAAGTTTACCGCTCAACGATTGATCGACGTATAGTGTCAAATGAAGGTCGCTTCAAATAGCTCACGCGCATAGTCGTCATGCGTTTTTCCGTCCTGCACATCCCGTTTCGAGAGCTCGTCGACGAACCGGCCATCCTTCATGATCAGTACGCGATCGCACATGTGGGCAATCACCGCCAGATCGTGACTGACAAGCACGTAGGTCAACCCCATCTCGTCGCGCTGGTCCGCCAGCAGGTTGAGGATTTCCGCCTGTATCGACACATCGAGCGCCGAAGTCGGCTCGTCGAGAAGCAGGATCGGCGGGGACAGGATCAGCGCTCTGGCGATTGCGACACGCTGGCGCTGACCGCCGGAAAGTTCGTGGGGGAAACGGCTTGCAAATGCGGCCGGCAGGCCGACCTGCCGCAGAGAACGCTCCACCGTTTGCCAGATCTCTTGTCTGCCCATCGCCCGCAAAGGTTCGGCAAGTGCCGTGCCGATCCGGTGGCGCGGATGCAGGGAGCCGTAAGGGTCCTGAAACACCATCTGAGCGCATTTCAGATCATCCAGACTTCTCGACTTGCCGACAGCCCGGCCTTCCAGCGTAATTTCCCCTGACCAGCCTTTTTCCATGCCTGACAGGCATCGCAACACAGTCGACTTGCCACAGCCGGATTCGCCGACGATGCCCAGCGTTTCCCCACGAGCGACGCTGAAGCTGATGTCCTTGACGACATGGTTTTGCTGTTTACCGGACAGGAATGTGACGTTGAGGTCGCGGACTTCGATCATCATGCGTTCTCCACGTCGATCTTCGAGCGGTCGAGCACCGCAAGCCGCCGAACGGGATGCCGCGGATCGGGCATCGCGGCGATCAGCCCCTTCGTATAGGGATGGTTTGCATCTTCCAGCCGCGTCAGCGTCTCGACGATGCGCCCGGAATACATGACGATGATCCGCTCACAGAAGGCGGAGACCATCCGGATATCGTGACTGATCAACAGCAAGCCGGAATCATTCTCCCGCACAAGTTCATCCAGGAGCGTCAGCACATCCTTGCGCACGCTGACATCCAGCGCTGAAGTCGGCTCGTCGGCGATGACGAGCTTCGGCCTCGCCAGAAGCATCATCGCAATCATGACACGCTGACCCATGCCGCCGGATATCTGATGCGGATATTGTGCCATCACGCGCTCGGCGTCCCTGATGCGAACGCGCTCAAGCATTGCCTTGGCTGCAGCGGTCGCCGCTCCGCCACGCAGGTTGAGATGCAGACGGGCCGCTTCGGCGATCTGCTTGCCAACAGTGAGCACTGGATTGAGGGAATAGCGCGGGTCTTGCATAATCAGCGCAATATCCTTGCCGCGTATCTTTCCCATCTGTTTCTCAGACAGAGACAGAAGCGGACTGCCGTCGAGGTCGAGACGCTTTGCCGAGACGGTAGCGCCTGCCGACAGAAGCCGCATGATCGCTCGGCCGGTCGTCGATTTTCCCGAGCCGGACTCGCCGACGATGCCGACGCGCTCGCGCCCGACGTCGAAGCTGACACGGGAGACCGCAGGCACGGCGTTCTTGCCGAAGCTGACATTGAGGTCTTCGATGGAGAGTACCGGCTTCATATCAGGACCTGGCATGGCGGGGATCCAGAATGTCGCGAAGCGTGTCGCCTACGACGTTGAAGGCAAGACTGGTGATGAGAATGGCGACGCCTGGCATGACGGCAACCCACCAATAGTCGAGCATGAACTTGCGACCGCTCGAGATCATCGCGCCCCACTCGGGCGCCGGCGGCTGCGCGCCCAATCCGAGGAAACCAAGCGAGGCGGCCGTCAGAATGATGCCTGCCATGTTCAAGGTCAGGCGTACGATCACCGACGGAATGCACATGGGCGCGATATAGACGAACAGGATGCGCAACGGCGAGGCGCCATAAAGGCGAGCTGCGGCAACATAGTCGGCATTCCTGACGACCAGCGCCTCGGCGCGCGCCAGGCGGGCGATAGGCGGCCATGCCGTGAGCGAAATGGCGATGATCGCCGTCGTCAATCCAGCCCCGAGTGCTGCGGCAAATGCCAGCGCCAGGATCAGCGAGGGAAAGGACAAGACGATATCCGTTGCCCGCATCAAAAGCGCATCCGTCCGACCGCCGAAGAAACCGGCGACGACACCGATCAAAAGACCGATCGGGCCAACGATCAGGGAGATAGAAAACACGGTCTGGACTGTAATCCGCGTTCCGTAGATCAGGCGGCTTAGAATATCCCGGCCGAACTCGTCGGTGCCCGCCCAATGAGCAGCACTCGGCGGCTGCAGCGCGTCGGACAGGACCTGGATGTTGGGATCATAGGGCGCAAGCAAAGGCGCAAGGATCGCGACCACGCAGAGGATCGCCAGAATGACGAAGCCGGCAAGGCCGAGTGGTTCCTGCCCCAGCCTTGAAACGATCCGTATCGTCGAGCCTGAGATCCGTGCAGGCAGGCTCGGTGGGCGCGCAGCGAGGTTGGTTTGGATTGCATCGCTCATTGTGCAGCCTCCCGCGTTCGCGGATCGAATATCGCATAGGCGATGTCCGCCAGGAAATTGAGGAACATGAAGATGAAGCCGATGATGATCGTGGCGGCAACGACGGCGTTCATGTCGCCGATCATCAGTGCGTTCGTCATGTATTGGCCGATACCCGGCCAGGAAAAGACGATCTCCGTCACGACGGCGCCTTCCAGAAGTCCGCCATAGGAAATCGCCAGGATGGTGATCAACTGGACGGCGATGTTCGGCAGGACATGACCGATGACGGTACGGGCTGGACCGACACCCTTTGCACGCGCGGCAATCACGTAATCCTGGCTCAATTGTTCCAGGGTGAAGCTGCGGGTCATGCGGGTGATATAAGCCATCGCGGCATAGGCGAGGATCACCGCCGGCAGGATGATATGCCCAAGCGCATTCCAGAAGATCTCCGTCTCTCCCTGCAATAGGCTATCAACGAGCAGCAGCCCTGTCTGCGGCGTCACCATGCCCTCGTAGAAGACATCGACACGACCGGGACCTCCAACCCAGTTCAGCCCGGCATAGAAGATCACCAGGCCGACAATGCCGAACCAGAAAACCGGGATCGAATGGCCGACAAGCGCCACGATCCGGGCGATCTTGTCAATGAAGCTGTCGCGAAAGAGCGCAGCCGTCAGGCCAAGCGGAACGCCGACGAAGGTCGAGATCAGGATCGCCAGGGTGGCGAGCTCGAAGGTCGCGGGAAATGCCTGGGCAAGATCCGAAGAGACCGGATTGCCCGTCAGCACGGCCGTCCCGAAATCGCCATGCGCAAGACCATTCAGATAGATAAAAAACTGCTGATAGATCGGCAGATCCAGACCAAGCTTCTGGCGCATGGCGGCATAGGCTGTGGGGTCTGCCAGTTCGCCGACGATCGCTCCAACCGGATCGGCGGGAAGAATGCGGCCGATCACGAAGGTAACGCATAGCAGGATGAACAGGCTGACGGCCAGGTGTCCCACCCGGCGCGCCAGTTCCTTGATAGAGAGTTCCTTCATGATCGGCGACCCTACTTAATCGGTCTCGGCTTTCGTGACGCCCTCAAGGCGCGTCGTCTGGTTCGGATGGCCAACATAGCCCTGAACCTTGCCACTCAGCACGATGGGCTCGAAGCGCTCGAACATCGGCAGGACGGCCGGCTTCTGATCCACGAACATCTTCTGCATCTCGACGTAGAGTTCGCCACGTTTCTTCGGATCTGTCTCAAGCGAGGCTTTCGCCGTCAGCGCCGTCAATTCGGGAATGTCCCATGCCGAACGCCAGACGAAATTGCCGGCATTGTTTGCCTCGAGAGAATTGTCGGGATTGGAGGCGAACTGCTCCATCGCCCCGAGCACGTTCGGCATGTAGGCACCAGTCTGGGGAATGAGCAGATCGAAATTCCGCGCGCGGTGGGCCGCGATGATGTCGGATCCATTGCCCTGCTGGATGTCGACCTTGATGCCGATCTGACCGAGTGAAGCCTGGATTGCAGTGGCAAGATCGATGCGGGGCGTCTGCGCGATAGTCTTCAGACTGACCGTAAAGCCGTCCTTGAAACCGGCTTCGGCAAGAAGCGCCTTCGCCTTGGCGACGTCAAGGTGCCAGTCCGGGCTTGGAATTGCATATTCAAAGTTTTCCGGGACGGGCACAGTGCGCGCACGCCCGTAAGGACCCATGATGGTCTTCTCGATCCCCTTGTAGTCGATACCGTAGGCGATCGCTTCGCGCACCTTCGGGTTGGACAGGTATTTGTTACCAGCATTCATCGACAGCACGTAGAAGCCGCCTGTGGGCACACGCTGGATCTCGAAGCCCTTCTTGTTGTCGAAGGTGGCAAGATCGGAGGCGGTCAGCGCGCTTGCTATGTCAATGTCGCCGCGCTCCAGCATCAGGCGCTCCACCTGGCTTTCGGGCACATGGCGAACGATGACGCGGCGCATCTTCGGCGCACCCGCAACATAGTCCTTGTTGGCGTCGAGAATGACAAGTTCATTGGGCGCCCAGCGGTTCAGCGTAAACGGTCCGGAGCCTGCCGAATGGGTTCTCAGCCAAGCATTGCCATAGTCGTCGCTGACGACATGCTTCTGGACCTCAACGCTGTCGACGACGCTCGCAATGACCATGGCGAGACGGTAAAGCAGAAGCTCCGACGTCACCTGACCCGAAAGATCGACGCGCACCGTCTTGTCGTCGACGGCTTTGACCAGTTGATCGATATTGTCCTTCGTATAGCCGACGCGCTTCAGGTTGGCGGCTGCGGCCTGATCGAGCTTCAGCAAACGCCCGAGCGAATAAACGACGTCCTTGGACGTCACCGGATTTCCGGAGGCGAAGGTCGCTTCGCGCAGCTTGAACGTGATCCCCTTGTCATCGACCTGCCAGCTTTCGGCAAGCTGCGGCACGATCTTGCCGTCAGGAGTCGAGGCAACCAAGCGATCGTAGAGGTTCGACATGATTTCATTGGCTTTGGCTTCAGTCGCCTGCTGTGGATCAAGCGAAAGAACCTGAGCGAGCGAGGTGCCGACCACCAGCTGATCGGCGGGCGTCGCCGCCCGAAGTGCCGGTGCCGCCAAAGTCAGCGCGCAGAATGCGACGCCGACAAACAGGCTTCTGGAAAAATGCTTCATTGCAACTCCTCCCTGAGTTACTATACAAGACATAATATGTCGTCCGTATGTCGTATTATGACTTTTCAAAGAAGTTTGCAAGTGCCGTACGGGCGGGGGATGGAGAAAATGGGGAACCACGAAATGGTGGTGGGTACGCGTGGCAGACAGCGGTTGGCGCAGCAGGTCATCGACCAGCTGCGCATGCAGATCGAAACGGGAAAGCTTCGCGAGGGAGATCAGCTTCCAACCGAACCTCAGCTTGAGGCAGCCTTCGGCGTGAGCCGCACTGTCGTGCGGGAGGCGATCGCCGACCTGCGCGCTGCCGGATTCGTCCGGCCCGTTCAAGGCAAGGGCGTCTTCGTATCCGATCCCAAGGCGCATGGCGGGCTGACCCTGACGCCGGTTGAGGTCAAGAGCATTCCGGAAACATTGGAATTGCTCGAGTTTCGCATGGCAGTCGAAGGAGAAGCTGCCGCTATTGCAGCCTATCGCAGAACAGCGGAACAGGAGGCGGCAATTCGGGTCGCCAACCGGAAAATGGCCCAGCTCATCGAAAGCGGGGAGCCCACGGTCGAGGCCGATTATGAATTCCATAGCGCAATCGCCAACGCCTCGAACAACCGGTTTTATATCGACGCCCTGCGTCATTTCGGGCCGCGCGCGATCCCGCGCGGCCAATTCCCGACCTTGCCTGAAGCCAATGACCGCGCCTATCTTGAAAGAGTTCATGCAGAGCATGGTGAGATCCTGGCGGCTATCGCTGAGCAGGATCCGGATCGCGCGAGGCAGGCCATGCGCGCGCATATGATGGCGAGCCAGCGACGATACCGGATGCTCGCAGAGCAGCAATGAGGCTCGACAAACTTCGAAATTCATATTATGTCATATGACGTCATTTGAATGAGCGAGAGGTTAATCGTGTATTTGGGAACCCAGGTCGCCGCGCGGGACGACGATGATTTTCGCGTTTTTGCCCAGCTGGGCGTGAAGCATATTTCGGCGGATCCACCGGGTGCGCCGTCGAGCTGGACGCTGGAAGATCTCGAACGTCATCGCGATCATGTCGAAAGCTTCGGTCTCGTTCTGGACATGATCCAGCTCCCCCTGCCCTCCAAGCCGATCGAAAACGCGTCCTATCCCGACATTCTGCTCGCCGGCCCGGAACGCGACCGCCAGATCGATGCCGTCTGCCGGATGATCGAGAACTGCGCAAAGGCCGGGATTCCGGCTACGAAATACAATCTCAACCTCATCGGCATTCCGCGTACGGACCTTGAAAAAGGCCGTGGTGGTTCTCTGAACGAGGCCTTTCGTTGGGACAAGACCGATCAGCAGGCAGCGCCCGGTCTTGCAGGCGTCCTGTCAGAGGACGAGAACTGGGAGCGCATCGACTATTTCCTGGAGCGCGTAGTTCCCGTCGCTGAAAGCAACAAAGTGCGCCTCGCCTGCCATCCGCACGATCCCTATACGCCGCCGGGCTATCGCGGCGTCACCCGCGTGCTCGGCACCGTCGACGGACTGAAGAAATTCGTGCAGATGCGCGAAAGCGCCTATCATGGCCTGAATTTCTGCCAGGGCTCGATCGGCGAGATGCTCGACAATCCGCGTGAGGAAATCGACGACATCATCCGCTGGTTCGGTACGCGCGAAAAGATCTTCAACGTGCACTTCCGCAACATCAGCGGCGGCAAACTCTCCTTCATGGAAACCTTCCCCGACGAGGGCGACATGGACATGGTGCGTTCGCTGAAGGTCTACCGGGAGGTCGGCTACAAATACATGGTCATGCCGGACCACGTACCGCGAATCAGCGGCCGCGACGCGACGGGCGTCGCCTTCAGCTTCTGCTACGGTTACATCGCGGCGGTGCTCGAGGCGATGGAAGCCGGTCATATGTGAGCGACACGCTCACCTTCAATCAGCAATTATTCAAGGAATTCAACATGGATCCCAACGCCATCAAGAAAGCCGTGGGCAACGGCCTCCTCTCCTTTCCGGTGACGCATTTCGACAGCGAGAACAAGTTCAACGAAGCCGCATACCGCGACCATGTGAACTGGCTTGCCAGTTATGATGCCAGCGCGCTTTTTGCCGCCGGCGGGACGGGCGAATTTTTCTCCCTCAATCCGGCAGAAATCCCCACCGTCATACGCGCCGCCAAGGCCGCCGCCGGCAAAACGCCGATCATCTCCGGAACGGGCTATGGCACGTCGCTTGCCATCGACATCGCACGCGCTGCTGAAAAGGCCGGCGCCGATGGCCTGCTCCTGYTTCCGCCCTATCTGATGTTTGCCGAGCAAGCCGGACTCGTCGCCCATGTGAAGGCCATTTGCCAATCCGTCGGGATCGGTGTGATCGTTTATAACAGGGACAACGCGATCCTGTCGGCCGACAGCATCGCGCAACTCTGCGACGACTGCCCCAATCTCATCGGCTTCAAGGATGGCGTCGGCGACGTCGACCGTGTCATCGAGATCACCACCAAGATCGGCGACCGGCTCGTCTATGTCGGCGGCATGCCGACCCATGAAGTCTACGCGCAGGCCTATTTCGCCGCCGGCGTCACTACCTATTCCTCGGCGGTCTTCAACTTCGTGCCGGCTCTTTCGCAACGTTTCTACAAGGCGCTCAGGGCAGGAGACCAGAAGACCGTCGATCAGATTCTCAAGGACTTCTTCTTCCCCTTCGTTGCGCTGCGCAATCGGAAGAAGGGCTATGCGGTTTCGATCATCAAGGCTGGACTGAAAGTCATCGGCCGCGATCCGGGCACCGTGCGGGCACCGCTCACGGACCTTTCGGCCGAGGAGCTTTCCGTTCTGCGGTCGATTGTCGAGGCCAACGATCCGACGAGACTGGCCGCGGAGTAAGCCCGCGGCGGCGTTGGGCTGGCTGGCCGGTGTCCAGTCAGCGCCACCGTCGCGCCGCCGCGACAATCGGCGTCACCGCCGCTCTCATGCTCTCGGGCGTCGTGCCGGTGACGATAACCCCGAGCAGCGGCGCCGCGATACCCGCGGCCCTCAGTCTCTGCATATCATCGGGCACAAACTTCTTCTGGCTTGGCGCGATGACCGGAATGCCCGCCTTGTCAGTGATGGTCCGGTAGCGGGCGAGATCGGTTTCGTCGAGCGGCTTTCCGTAGTCGGCAAAGGAAGCGACGGAGGCTTCCATCATCGCGCCGGGAATGTCGAGAATTCTCTGCAAATCCTCGTCCGTACTCGCCTCTCCAAGAGCCGGAATGGGCCGTAGCCTTGATTGCAGCAGATGCGGCTGCATGTCGGTGAAATAGATGTTGAAGCCTTCAAATCCGAGATCGGCGAGCACATCCAGCTCTTGCGGGCTCGGAACCGTTTCCTGCCCGACCATCACCAGAAGCGGAACGCCAAGCGTCGCGAGCCTTTCCAGGAAGGGTCGCTCTTCGCCAAAGCTGCCGAAGGTCGTGCCGGTGGCGCGATGATAGGCGTTGAGATGGATCTTGATCGCAAACGCACCCGCTCCGATGGCCGCCGTCGCAAGGTCGAGATCGTGACGGGCAAGCGAGACGATGACCGGGAATTCGCCCTCGCGCAGCGCCCTGGTAAGTCTGGTTTCCGGATAGGTCGGCATGAGAAACCTCAGTTTAGACGCAAGCCGCCGTCGGCGGCGAAGAGGTGGATATTGGAAAGCTCCGGACGAACGTGGATCGTCGCGCCGGAGGAGAGCGACACGCGCTCGCGGAAGACGCCGGTGACCTGGGCCTCGCCGAGTTTCATCGTCACCTGGGTTTCCGATCCCATGGGCTCGACCAGAACGATCTGCGCCGGCACGCCGCCGTCGTCGAGTGCGAAATGCTCCGGCCGGATGCCGTAGACCGCCTTGCGGTCGTTCAAGTCATGCGCCACCTGCGGCAGCGGCAATACGATGCCGGGTGCCGCAAACCCTTTTTCGGTGATTGTGCCGCTGAGGAAATTCATCGCCGGCGAGCCGATGAAACCGGCCACGAACTGATTGGCCGGCCGGTCGTAGAGGTCGAGTGGCGCGCCGATCTGCTCCACCCTGCCGGCGTTCAGCACGACGATCCTGTCAGCCATGGTCATGGCTTCGACCTGGTCATGGGTGACATAGATGGTCGTCGTCTTGAGCCTCTGATGCAGGCTCTTGATTTCGCCGCGCATGACGACGCGCAACTTGGCGTCGAGGTTCGACAACGGCTCGTCGAAGAGGAAGACCTGCGGATTGCGAACGATCGCCCGCCCCATGGCGACGCGCTGGCGCTGGCCGCCGGAGAGCTGGCGCGGATAACGATCGAGCAGGTGAGACAGGCCGAGGATGTCGGCTGCCCATGTCACCCGCTCAGCGATCTGCACCTTGCTGGTACCGCGATGCTCCAGCGAGAAGCCCATATTGGTGGCGACCGTCATATGCGGATAGAGCGCGTAGTTCTGGAAGACCATGGCGATGTCGCGATCCTTCGGATCGAGATCATTGACCACCCGTCCGCCAATCCTGATATCCCCGCCGGTAATCGTCTCGAGCCCGGCAATCATCCTGAGTAGAGTGGACTTGCCGCAACCCGATGGCCCGACCAGCACGACGAATTCGCCGTCGCGGATGCCGAGGTCGGCGCCATGAATGATGTCGAGCGCACCATAACTCTTGCGGACACGGGAAAGGGTAACGTCAGCCATGGGGGAAAATCCGGTTCTTCAGCCCTTGAGGCCGGTATGCGCGAGCCCTTCGACGAATTGCTTTTGCGCGATGATGAAAACGATGAGGACGGGCAGCGCCGTGAGTGTCGCCGCGGCAAGCTGGATGTTCCACATCGGCCCGCCATAGGCATCGGTATATTGGGTCAGCGCCTGCGGCAGCGTGAACTTCTCCGCGCTCGACAGGAACACGATCGGTTCGAGGTAGAGGTTCCAAGAGTGCAGGAAGGTAAAGATCGCCACAGAGGCCAGTGCCGGTCTGGCAAGCGGCAGCGCGATCTTGCGGAAGATCTTGAAACGCCCGAGACCATCGACGCGCGCTGCCTCTTCCAGTTCGACCGGCAGCGTCACGAAAAACTGTCGCATGACAAAAGTGGCAAAAACACTCGGCGCACCGAAGATCGGCACGAGGATCAGCGGCCAATGCGTATTGACCATACCGGCCTTCAAAAACATCTGGAAGAGCGGCACGATCGTCACCTCCGACGGGATCAAGAGGCCGAGCAGCACTACCATGAAGATCGTGTTGGCGAAGGGGAACTTGATGCGCGCGAAGGCGTAACCGGCCATCGATGAGACGATCATCGTGCCAACAGTGACCGCGGCGGCGATATAGGCCGAATTCCAGTATTGTTTGACGAAAGGCTGCAGCTCGAAGACCTTGCCATAGGTCGTCCAGTCATAGCTCTGCGGGAAAAGTTGCGGCGGAAAGGCGAAGATATCGCTGATCGGCTTCACCGAAGAGGTGACCATCCACCAGGTCGGGAAGACGAAAGGAATGAGCAGCACGCACATCAGCCCGTACAGAAAGACCTTCATGCGCGGGGGGAGCTCAGCTTTCATAGAACACGATCCTCTTGCGCAATTGCCATTGGGCGAAGGTCAGCACGGCGACGATCAGGAAGAGCAGGATCGACAGCGTGGAGCCGTAACCGAAGAAATGAAACTGGAAAGCCTGCTGGTACAGATAATAGACGAGCACCGTCGTCGAGATGCCCGGCCCGCCCTGCGTCAGCACCGCGATCTGCGCGAAGACCTGTAGCGATCCGACGATGGTGATGATCGAGGTGAGCAGGATGGTCGGGCTGATCAGCGGCAGGGTAATGCGGCGGAACTGCTTGAAGCGCGGCGCACCATCAATGCGGGCCGCCTCATAGAGCTCGTTCGGCACGCCCTGGAGGGCTGCAAGGAAGAGGATCATGTTGAGGCCGACATTCTTGAACACCTGGACGACGATGACCGAGATCATCGCGGTGGTCTCGCCGCGCAGCCAGTTCGGACCCTCGATGCCAAACAGCAACAGCATGCCGTTAATGCCGCCGTTCTTTTGCAGCAGAAACCCCCAGACGATCGTCCAGGCCACCAGCGACACGACAACAGGCGAAAAGAACAGCGTCCGGAAGATCGTGATACCTGCAAGCTTCTGGTTCAACAGCACCGCCAGCAGCAAGGCCAGCGACAGATTGAGAACCACAAGCCCGGCGGAGAAGATGGCGGTTGAGCCGAGCACCTGCAACAGGTTCGGGTCCTCACTCAGCATCTGGTAGTTCTGCGTGCCCGTATAGGTGAAGGTATTGGCGAGCACGTTCCACTCGTGCAGCGAATACCAGAAGACCAGACCGAGCGGGATCAGCACGAAGATGATGATGCCGATCAGTTGCGGAGCGATGAACAGGAAGCCGGCGAGGCTGTCGCGCCGCGCAATCGTCCAGAACGGCGACGAGGAGCGGCCTTCCGAAGTTGCGTTGTCCTGTGCGACAGCCATCTCTTATCTCCTCAGCGCTTGAGCAGCGGGCCGATCTGGCCGCAGATCGTCTGGAGCGTGCCGGCGACATCGGCATCCGGACGCCAGACGGCGTCGAGGCCGGAGCGCACGGTCTGCTGGATCTGCGCAAAGCCCGTGTGGCCAGGAATGACCTTGCCCGTCGCAATGCCGGCGATAACGACCTTGTCGATCTGTTCCCTCGTCAGCAGCGGATTGGTCTTCTTCAGCACGTCCGCGTTGAGCAGCGACTTGCGGGCCGAGGGGAAGAACTGGCTGAGCTTGGCCGAATTTTCCGGGTTCGTCATATAGGCGACGAATTCGGCGGCTGTCTTCGCGTTCTTGCCGGATTGCATGACGCCGATACCGGCCTGGCCGATCAGCGCATAGTCACCGGCTGGTCCCTTCGGCAGCGGCACGAGATCCCAGGAAAAGGGCTTGTCCTTCGGCAGCAGCGAGGCGCGGCTGATCTGGGTGATGGTCATCGCCGCATTGCCGGCGAAGAAGTCGACATTCTCGCCTGGACCGGGGATCGCCTTCTTCTCGAAGATCGCCTCATGGACGAAGGTCAGTGCATCGACCATAGGCTTTTCGGTCATCATGCAGGTCTTGCCGTCGGCGCTCCAGGGTGCGGCACCAAAGCCGTTCCAGACCGAGGCAAGATTCTGCCAGATCTGGTAGTTGAAGTCCCGCACGATCAGGCCGCCTTTACCCGTCTGGCCAACAGCCGAAGCAGTAGCGATCGCATTATCCCAGGTCCATTGGCCGGCGGCGATCATCTCGGCGGGCGTCTTGGCGCCGGCCGCCTTGATGAGGTCGTTGTTGACGAAGACTGCGAAGGGCGAGGTGGAGAAGGGATAGGCATAGAGCGTGCCGTCCTTTTGCCAGCGCTCGGTGGCCGTCCCGCTTACCTCGTCGAGATTGTAGCCCTGCGTTGCCTTCAGCGTATCGGTGAGCGGATAAAGCGCGCCGGAATTGACGAAGTCGTAAGCCGTCGTCTCGAAGATCCAGGCCAGATCAGGCGCATTGCCGCCGGCGATCTGGGTGGTGAGCGCCGTCGTATAGGTGTCGAACGGCAGCGACTCGAAGGTCACCGTGACGTTGGGGTGATCCTTCTTGAAGCCGGCCGCGATCTCGTTGAAGAGCTTCAGATGCGCTTCTGCCGCGCTCCAGATGGT
>NZ_JBFUBG010000093.1:0-25480 GCF_056405875.1 Rhizobium sp. P1_E6
GTCGATAACCGCTTGCCGTGACCGTTCATTCGACGGAGTTAGGTACCGAATGACCGTCGGGACTATTTGGGCGGTGTCATAAGGACGTTTGCAGAGGCATATCCTTCTTTTTGTGAGGCACGGGTGTCGGAAACAAAGGTTGGATTAACTTCCGCAACTGAGAGAGAACCCGCTTTTATCAATGGGTTGGATAAAACATCGTGTTGATCGGTGGTGGCTGAATTGCCGCAAATGCCTGAGAAACAACGCATAAGGCGCCCGGAAGCCGGAAAGGATCGTTGACGGGAATTGGGTGGAGAGGATAGGGCAGGCGGGTCGTGGGAGGCGGGAAGAATGTGCAAAAAGCGAGGACGAACGTGAAGCGAGCAGTGGATCTATTTCTTGCTCTGGTGGCAGCCGTGATCCTGATCATTCCGATCGGCGTCGTGGCACTGTGCGTGCGCCTGACCTCGCCGGGACCGGCGCTTTACTGGTCGAACCGTGTGGGCCGCCGCAACAAAACCTTCCGAATGCCGAAATTCCGCAGCATGCGAATTGACACGCCGACGGTCGCCACGCATCTGCTGGATGATCCCTCCCGCTACCTGACGCCGGTCGGCGGCTTCCTGCGCAAGTCGAGCCTCGATGAACTGCCGCAGCTCTGGTGTATCCTGAAGGGCGAGATGAGTTTCGTCGGCCCGCGCCCAGCGCTCTATAACCAGGACGACCTGATCGCGCTGCGCACGGCCGAAGGTGTCGATGCGCTGCTGCCGGGGCTGACGGGCTGGGCGCAGGTCAATGGCCGTGACGAGCTGCCGATTCCCGAAAAGGTAAAGTTCGACGTTGATTATCTGAACCGCCGCTCCTTCTTCATGGATATGCGCATACTGGCCATGACTGTTGGCAAGGTATTGGGCAGCAAAGGCATAACCCATTGAGGTTACGACCTAAGGTTATGAACAGGTTGCTCACGCGACTACAGATTATTCGGTTGCACTTGAGATCGAAAAGGACAAGAAGAAATCAGACTGGAATGATGGGTGGGCAGTATAAGTATGCATAATGATCCTTCAAATGACGGATCAAAGACCAGCCGGTCCTGGACGTCGATGCAGGCACTGATCGGACCGCTCTTGGCAATGCCGCGTCCGGCCAAGCGCATTCTTGCGCTGATCGTCGATTCCAGCCTCTGTGTTTTCACCATCTGGCTTGCCTATTGTTTCCGTCTCAATGAATGGACGATCCTGACGGGCGCGCAATGGCTCGCCGTTCTGGTGTCGCTGTGTCTGGCGCTGCCGATCTTCATCGTCATGGGCATGTACCGGGCGATCTTTCGTTACGCGGGCATTGCCGCTTTCCTGGCAGTGCTGAAGGCGATTGCGATCTATGGCGTTGCCTTCGCGACGATCTTTACCGCGCTCAGCGTTCCCGGCATCCCACGTACCGTCGGCATTCTGCAGCCCTTCCTGCTGTTGATCGCGATCGGCCTTTCCCGGCTAGGCATCCGCTACTGGCTGGGCGATACTTATCAGCGCATCATGCACAAGGGCGCGATGGCAAAAGTGCTGATCTATGGCGCAGGCAGTTCTGGCAGGCAGCTTGCCGCCGCGCTGACCAACAGTGCCGAACTCAATGTCGTTGGTTACCTCGATGACGATCCAAAGCTCAAGGGCGGCATCATGGGTGGCCTGCCGATCTATGATGCCGCCGACCTGCCTGAGCTCGTCCAGACGCTCAATGTCCACAACGTACTTCTGGCCCTTCCCTCGGCATCGCGGCAGCGCCGCAACGAGATCCTCGAGCAGATCCGCAAGGCGCGGGTAAATGTGCGCACGCTGCCGGATATGACGGCACTCGCTCAGGGCCGCATCGCCGTTTCCGATATCCGCGAACTTGAAATCGAAGACCTGCTCGGCCGCGAGGCCGTGACGCCGCGCCAGGAGCTTCTCGATAAGGCCTCCCTCGGCAAGGTGGTGATGGTGACGGGCGCCGGCGGCTCGATCGGCAGCGAGCTTTGCCGCCAGATCCTGCGTAGCGGGCCGACGCATCTCATCCTCGTCGAGCAGAACGAGTACGCCCTTTATGCGATCCACGGCGAGCTGCAGAAGCTTTCAGAACTTTACGAACAGCAGAAGGTGCAGATCGTACCGATCCTCTGTTCGGTGCGCGACCGTGACCGCATGGAACATATCATCATGAGCTGGC
Organism: Rhizobium sp. P1_E6; assembly: GCF_056405875.1. Classification (NCBI taxonomy): domain Bacteria; kingdom Pseudomonadati; phylum Pseudomonadota; class Alphaproteobacteria; order Hyphomicrobiales; family Rhizobiaceae; genus Rhizobium; species Rhizobium sp. P1_E6. The sequence goes on from NZ_JBFUBG010000093.1 coordinate 2,185, forward strand.
GGCCGCAGGCGCTCTATCACGCCGCCGCATACAAGCATGTGCCGCTCGTCGAGCAGAATGCGGTCGAAGGCATCAAGAACAATGTCATGGGCACGCTGATTACCGCCCAGGCGGCCGAAAAATACGGCGTGTCGAACTTCGTGTTGATCAGCACCGACAAGGCGGTCCGCCCGACCAATGTGATGGGTGCCAGCAAGCGGCTTGCCGAAATGCTGCTGCAGGCATTGTCAGCCGAGCAGCCGACCGGCCGCGCGCGCACCAATTTCTCCATGGTCCGCTTCGGCAACGTGCTCGGATCCTCCGGTTCGGTCGTGCCGCTGTTTCGCCAGCAGATCAGGGATGGCGGCCCGGTGACGCTGACGCATCCGGACATCACCCGCTACTTCATGACGATCTCGGAGGCCTCTCAGCTCGTCATCCAGGCGGGCGCCATGGCCGATGGCGGCGATGTCTTCCTGCTCGACATGGGCGAACCGGTGCGGATTGCCGATCTCGCCCGCCGGATGATCGATCTCTCGGGCCTGACGGTGCTCAGTGAAGACAATCCGGAAGGCGATATCGAGCTCTCGGTCACGGGTCTCAGGCCTGGTGAAAAACTCTACGAGGAACTGCTGATCGGCGACAATCCCGAGACGACACAGCATCCGCGCATCATGAAAGCGCGCGAGGATTTCCTTTTCTGGCCGGAGCTTTCCAAGCGCCTGAAGGTTCTCGATGCCGCGCTCGACCGCAACGACATACCGGCTGCTCGCCTGATGCTTGCCGAACTCGTCTCCGGCTATGCCTCGACCGGCGAGGTAACCGATCTCGCCCTGAGCGCAGCCGAGGCCAATACGGCCGCATGATTAAAGTCCGGTATTGCACCGGGCTTCTTTCTTCTTCCTCTGCAGAAGTATGTCTCTTCAGGCATTTGCCCCTTTGTCGACCGTCAAGGTCGCACCGGTGACCGAGCGGGCAGTCGGCGAGGCGAGATAGGCGACGATGTCGGCAATCTCGACGGGATCGGCAAAGCCTGCCGGATTGGACATCAGCCCCTTTCTGCTCCTCGGAATGCGGCCCGTCTGCCGGGTTCATGCCTGACCCGGACGATGGGCACTGCGCCTCGGAGAGCCTCTATGCCGCCTTCGGCTTCAAGGAGACGCTCTTTATCGAGAGCTTGATCTCTACCAAGCGACGGTCAACACCGAGGTCTGGAATGCGCTCGACGAGGGGAAAACGATTGCCTCGGCGATCGAAGGTTCCCTCGTCAATACCGCCCGCGCCTATAGTCGCCCGGATGTGCCTGCCGGCTGCATGATTGTGCCCGGCGCAAACCCGGCTGCCAGCGAAGTCGAAGCAGTCGGCGACGATATCAGGCCGCGCCGTACCGAGAATATTAGCCAGCTCATGAAAAAGTTCGAAGGGGCCGTCAGCGAAGGCGAACTTGCCGGCACTTTCGGCTGCAAGGCTGCTGCGGTCTTCTTTGCCACGCTGCAGAACGGCATGTCGCTGCTTGCCCGTGACGGCGGCGGAGACAACGTGCCGATGGCGGTTGCCTGGAGCGGCGGCGGCCCGTTTGAAGGCATGACCCGCGGCCATCGCCGCGGATGAACCGGCACTCAGCAATACAAGGCATCCCTATGTTCTGCAGATTCAACCTTTGAATGAACACTAGTCTCCCAGGATTACCTATAACTGCTGATTGCAACTAGGATGGTTTAAGCTCATATCAGGGCATCCCGTTTTCGCGCCTCGCTATGCTTGCTCCCGGTCAGAGTCATGACTTCGAGGAGCCTGCGATGACGGATTTCATTTCATGGATCGCCGAAAACTTCAGGAGGACATGATGAGAGCCAGCGCAGTTGTAAACAGGGCATTGGTCGCAACCAACAAAGGAACGCGCTACGGGCTGGGTGCCGGGGGAATGAACCCCGGCAAGCCGTCACCGGCAGCGAACGGGAAATGTGACTGTTCCGGGTTCGTGGCCTGGTGTCTCGGGATGTCGCGAAAGACGCGAGAGGCCTTCTATGTCGAGGAGAACGGCGGATGGATCGAGACGACAGCGGTTTCGAAAGACGTCCTTTCCTCGACAGGGATCTTCGCGCCGCTGGATAAACCCTTGCCGGGCTGCGTCGTCGTCTACGGCGATTACAAGGACAGCAACGGCCGCCATCATGAAGGCCATATGGCTGTCGTTACCGAGGTGAACAACCGCAGCGGCATCGCGGGTATCGACAAGGTCGTCCATTGCTCGGTGAGCAACGACAATTCCGGAGACGCGATACAGGAGACCGATGCGCGGATCTTTGCCAACAACAGGAATAGCGTGATCGGCTGGTGCATCCTGGTACACGAAGGCTGATCAGCGCAGTCCACATCGTCGCAGGGCCGATGACCGGCAAATAGGAGGAGGATCATGCCAATAATAGGAATTATCGAAGGCTGCGAAATCTATCAAGATGCCGACGGCCGCGTCCATTTTACCGCCGATGCCGCCATCGATGCCGATGGCGCCAATGGCCAGCATGGCGCAGCGCCAGCCTACAAGGAAGACGACAGCGGGAGCGAAGCGTTGGCCAATGGCGGCATGAGGATCAACGCCCACGAAAAAGTCATCTGCGCTTACGACTGGGCGCGCAGTGTCGTTATTCTGAATACCGATAACGAGCCGAAGATCTTTCCGGGTGGCATCATCGCATCCCGGACCTGGTATCGCCACCGCAATCGGCCTGCCGGTGATCCCGCCGCTTACGTCGATGCGCAGACGGTGCCCTATATCGTCGTACCACCGCTCATCGTCCAACGCGTCACGCCTGTCGTCCGGGGCTCGAGGGCGAGGGTGACATGGCGCGACAGGTCGGTCGAATGCGTCGTGGCGGATCTCGGACCCGGCAACAAGATCGGCGAGCTCAGCATCGCAGCCGCCGATGCGCTCGGCATGCCTTCGAGCCCCCGCCACGGCGGGGTCAACCACAAGGAAGTTTTCTACGAGCTGTGGCCGGGGGTGGCAATGAACGGTTACGAACTGCAGCCCGCCTGAAGCGGTCCCATCTCTCGCGGGCATGACCCGCGGCCATCGCCGTGGGGAGGCCTGTCCTTTCGCGGGTGAGCGAAAAGAGATGGAAATGCTTGCACATCAATTCGTCCGTAAGCCCTCGGTTCGGTTTCCCGACCGAGGGCGTTTCATGTCGGCGGGCAGCCGTTATCGGAGCGCCGGGCAGCCGCGGACGTTGGCAAAGCTGATCTCGTCGGGACCTCGCCGCGTCCAGCCCTGAACGATCACACGCCGCGGCGTGACGTCCACGACGCGAGCGCGACGGAAGCCAAAATCGCGCGCCTTGTCCGCTGCCCATCGGGGATCGCAGCCACCGCGCTGCGGACGACCCCAGCCAGGCGGCGGCGGCGGAGGCCGGCCCCAATCCCTGTCAGGTTCAAAACGGGGCGGCGGTCCCCTGTCGTAACCTTCGTAATATTGCGCAGACGCGATGCTCGACGTGGAGACTACAGTGCCAAGGGCAAGCAGAATGCCGATGGCAGATTTCGTGAAGTTGATCATCAATCCAATTCTCGTTGGGGGCATACGCCTGCGAGGGTAGGGCACATCGTGGCAAACTGATGGCCAAGTGTATTGTCGCCGTCCGGCGAGACAATTCGCTATCAAGCCCAATGGGTTAATGTCGCAGCCAGCTTCAGCACATCGGCGCGCACTGCTGCGGCCACCCGCAAATGGCCGGCATGATCGCGCCATTGCGTCAGCGCCGTCCGGATAGCCTAGAGCAGGTCGCAGTGGTCGCAGACCCCGCCCGAGGCCGGACGGGATCGCATTTCCTGATCTCAGCCAAGCGTTTCTGCAAAAAGTTCGAGCAGGCGCTTCCAGTGCCGCTCAGAACCCTTTTCGCTGTAGATCTCGCCGCGGTCGGGAACCGTCCAGCCATGCGACATGCCGATATAATTCTCGATGATGTGGTCGACGCCACCGGTGCGGAGCGCCTCGGCAAGGCGAGCGGACTGCTCCGGCGGGAAACTGCCATCGACGCCAGCGACCCCGACATAGATGCGCGCCTTGATGTCGCCGGCAAGGCGATGCGGACTGTCGGGCGCCTCGCTCGCCAGATTGCCGCCATGGAAGCTTGCGGCCGCCGCGATCCTGTCGGCATAAACGGCCGCTGCCGTCAGGGCGCGACCGCCGCCCATGCAATAACCGACGGCGCCGACCGGACCGGAAACGCCCTCGGCTTCGAGCGCGTCGAGGAAGGCTGCGCTGTCGCGCTTCGTCATCTCCTGCGTCGTCTCGCGGATCATCTTCATGATCTCGGCACGCGAGGTCTCGTTGCCGAAGGAGGAGCCGTCGAAGAGGCCGTACGAGCCGAAACGGTAGAAGAGATCGGGTATCAGCACGACGTAACCGGCATTGGCGAGACGCTCGCCCATGATATCGGTTGCCTCGCGCGGCCCGAGCGCATCCATATAGTAGAGAATACCGGGCAGGACCTTGCCCTCACTGCCTTCGGGGCGGAAAAGTGACGCCTTGGCAACGCCGTCGGCCGTCGTGATTTCAATATCGCGTTTCATGCGCCAATCCCTTTGATTTTATTGAAGCAGCCCCAAAGCCACTGCAGCAATCTGACAAAGAACAGCAACAGTCTCAAGACACGAATATCTGGGGAGGGGTGCCGTTCAAGGACGACCAGCAGGTCGCCGCGCGACAAAAGCAGCGCCGTGTTGAATTTCACAGCGCCCGGCACCCAGCCGGTCACGGGGACTGTCGCACCACTCGTCAAAATCACCGGCCCCCGCAATGCCCTTGCAATCCTCCGTCCACAAGTTGGCCCCATCGTTCCACCAGGTGATGGGCGCAAGCGATTGCCGATCGTCGTGATCGATGGCATGACTGGCGGGAACACCGGGCCGAGGGCGATCCGGGCAAGATTGGGCGGCGAGCTCTTGAGGGACATGACATTGATGCCGAAAGCAGCCGCAGCCGCAAGATACATGCTTGCCTACCTGTCCTGGCCACTGGTGTTTTTCTCCGGCCTGACGGGCGCCTATTTTGGCTTTGCGAGTGGGCATCCGATGGTCGCATTTGCAGCCACTTACGCAGGTGCCGTCCTGCTCCTCTTCCTGCTCGAACGTATCATTCCCTATGAAGAAGGCTGGCTACAGTCTGATGGTGAAACGGCCAACGATATTGCCCACACGGTGTTGACCAAGGGGCTCGTCGAACTGGCGGCGCTGGCCGGGGTCATCTTTCCGATGCTTGCCGCGGCCCTGCTGCAACCGCTTGCCGCCATGCAGTTCAGTCTCTGGCCGTCATCCTGGCCGATGCTCTTCCAGGCGGGCCTCGCCGTCGTCATCGCCGAGTTCGGCCTCTACTGGGCTCATCGCATCGCCCATGAGCGGCTGTTTTTCTGGCGCTTCCACGCCCTGCACCACAGCGTCACCCGTCTCTGGGTCGTCAATACCGGGCGCTTCCACGTCGTCGATTCGCTGTTCAAGATCGCGCTGAGCCAGATCCCGCTCTACCTTCTCGGCGCACCGCTGCAGGTCTTCTGGTGGCTCGGCGCCGTCACCGCCTTCATCGGCATCCTGACCCATTGCAACGTCGATATGCGAACAGGCCTTTTCGACCTCGTCTTCTCGACGCCCAGACTTCACCGCTGGCACCATTCGAAGGATATTCGCGAGGGCAATACGAATTACGGCGAGAATGTCGTGCTGTTCGACCAGCTGTTCGGAACCTATTTCAATCCAGACCGGCCGTCCTCGACGGATATCGGCATCAAGGGTCAGATCGCTCCCGGCTTCGTCAGGCAATTGGCGCAGCCTTTCACCAAGGACGGCGTGCGCCAGATTCTCGGCCGCCATCCCAAGCGCGGCTGAAGCTAGGGCCCGTCCCGGACCGTCATCTTTTTATGACATGCTGCCTGTAATAGCCGGCGAACTTCGACGGAAACGCACGGGGACGCCGATGACGACGTTGAAACAGGTTGCGCTGAGGGCCGGGTGTTCCATGGCGACGGCAAGCCGGGTGCTGAACCTCAGTGGCCCGGTCAGCCGGGCGGCAGCACTTCGCGTGCGCCGCGCTGCGGCCGAAGTCGGCTATCGTGCGGCCGCACCGTCGGCCCGCAGCGGCCGCCGGCCTGTTATCGGCGTGCTGGTGCCGAGCGTCACCAATCCGGTTTTCGCCTCGTCGCTGTCCGGCATCCAGAACCGCATGCTGGTCGCCGGCCACAGCGTTCTCATTGCCCAGTCGAATTACGATCCCGATCAGGAGGCCGATGCCGTCGCCGGGCTTCTCGGCGAGCGGCCGACCGGGCTCATCCTCACCGTCTGCGATGCCGGCACCAGCCCGGCGCTCGCCCAGGACCTGCCGCCGACCGTGCTGCTCGGCAATCCGCCGACCCCCCGATATCCTGCCGCCGTCACCGTCAACAATTATGCGGCAGGCTGCAGGCTGACCGAACACCTGCTCTCCATGGGACATCGTCGCATTCTCTACGTCTCCGGCAGCTTCAAGGCTTCGGACCGCGCGCTGTTGCGTTATCAGGGCTATCTGCGGACCATGGCGGCGGCGGGCGTCGCGCCACTCGACGCCGTAGAGGTGTCCTTCGTCAGCGGTTACGACCAGATGGATCTCGGCCAGGCGTTGCGGACATTTGCACCGACAGCCATCATCGGCTCGAACGATCTCATCGCGCTCGGCGTCGTCGGCGCCATCCATCGAGAGGGCCTGCGTGTTCCCGACGATGTCTCCGTTGCCGGCTTCGACGGCATCGCCATCGGCAAGCTCATAAATCCGACGCTGACCTCGATCGAAATGCCCGATCTCAGCATGGGGGCGACGGCGGCATCGCTGCTGCTCGATATCGTCGAAAACGACGCGCCGCTGCGGCATCTGGAACTATCGCATGCCTTGCGTGCCGGCGGCACTGTCCGAAACCTCCAGAAAGACGAAACCGCCGCACCGATGGGATGCGGCGGTTCGGGATCGAAGCCAAGAGCGGCTTAATCAATTCCGGCAAGTGTGAAGCGGATCTTGCGTCCGGAACTGCGTGATAACAAGAAGCTTAGCTGCGCGGCAGCATGCCTTCGACGTCGGAGGCTGCGTCGTCGAGCGCTTCCTTCGGCTCGGCCGAGCCGTCGACGATGCGCGACAGATTGTCGACGATCGTCTGGGTAACCTTGACGCCATTGGTGCCCGGGAAAGCATACCACGGGATCATGCGCGGCATCTGGCTGAGGCCAGCCTGGAAGAGCGGGTTCTTCTTGTAGAAATCACCGAGATATTCGGCGGACTTGGCGGCAAGCTCGTTGTTCGGCACATAGCCCGTGCCGGGCACGACGACCGAGGCGCCGTAGGGGCCGGCCGCGAACTTGGCGAACTTCCAGGCAGCGTCCTGCTTGGCGGCATCCTTGGCGAGGATGACGACGGCGTTGCCACCGGTCGGCAGATGGCCCTTTTCCGGGTCGAGAAGCGGGATCTGGGCGGTGCGCAGATCGAACTTGGCGCCAACGTTCTTGATCGTGTTGACGAGCGCGCCCGTCGTCTGGAATTCGAAACCGACCTTGCYGGCGGCGAAGGCCTGTTCGCCTGCTGCCTTGGTGAAAACAGGCATGCCGCCTTCCTTGACGAAGCGGCTGATGAGTTCGACGGCCTTCTGTCCCTCGGGACCGTTGAAGGCGACCTTCTGCTCGTCGTCGCTCAGCATCTTGCCGCCGGCACCGAAGAGCAGGGCGGAGAACATCCAGTCGTCGCCCTGCCAGCGGAAATCCATGCCGTCGACGCCGTTGCCGAGCGCCTTGATCTTGCTGGCAAGTGCGATGACCTCGTCCCAGGTCTTCGGCGGGGTGTCCGGATTGCCGCCGGCTGCTTTCACGAGATCGGCATTGTAATACATGATCGGGTTGGAGGTGGCGAAGGCAAGGCCCACCTGCTTGCCGTTGACCTGGGCGAGCTTCAGGATCGTGTCCGAGAAGCCCTTCTCGGCCATGTTGCCTTCCTTCTGGACGAGCGGCGTCATGTCGACAGCGACATTGCGCTCGTTCAGCATGCGCAGGCGGTTCAGGCCGATGAAGGTGATGTCGGGCATTTCAGATGTGCCGGCCTGGCGTAGGATCAGCTGGATACCGTCTTCATAGGTCGCCGAAGGGGCGGCGAACTGGATCTTGATGTCGGGGTTTTCTTCCATGAACTTCTTCGAGATCGTGTCCATCACGTCCTTGAAGAAACCCGGCATCGGGTAGTGGATCGTCAGCGTCGTTTCGGCGTGGGCCGGCAGTGCCGCCGCCACGGACAGAGCCGCTGCTGCGAGGAACTGGGTGAAATGCTTCATCGCTCGTTCTCCTGGGTTTAACCGGTCAGCCTTTGAGACCGGTCATGGTGATGCCCTCGACGAAGCGTTTCTGCGCCAGCAGAAAAGCAGCAACGAGGGGAATGGTGATGATGATGGTCGCCGCCATCAGCGCGCCGTAGTCGTCGCCGGCTTCCGCGGCGCGGAAATTCATCAGGCCGAGCGGCGGAGTGGCGTAGCCCGGCTTCGAGATGACGATCAGCGGCCAGTAGAGGTCGTTCCAATGGGCGACGACCGAGAATATCGCGAAGGCCGTGACGGCCGGCCAGGCATTCGGCACGACGACGCGCGAGACGATGCCGAGTTCGGACATGCCGTCGAGACGGGCGGCATGGATCAGGTCGTCAGGCATGGCGCGGAAGAACTGCAGGAACAGGAAGATCGCAAAGACCGAGATGGTGAAGGGGGCGACCAGCGCCGTGTAGCTGCTGAGCAGCGACAGTCGGTCGAAGGCGACATAGAGCGGCAGGGCGGTGGCATGGATCGGCACCAGCAGTCCGAGCAGCACGAGCACCATCATCAGGCGGGCCGCGCGGAACTTCAGCTTCGCCATCGCATAGGCGCAGGGGATGGCGACCAGCACCTGGAAGAAAAAGATCAGCGCGCAGACCACCACGCCGTTCCACAGGAGCGTGCCCATCGCCACCTTGTCGAGCGCCTTGGTAAAATTCTGCAGGTAAAAGAAATGCGTCGGGATCAGCGAAAGCGCTGCCGTGAAGATATCGTCCTGCGACTTGCCGGCCGCCGATATCATGAAGATGTAGGGCGCGAGGAAAATGACCGCGCCGAGAACAAGCAGCGCCAGGCGGATCAGCCGGCCGGGGGTGAAACGGGGGCGCGTCTTCATGAATAGTGCACCCGCCGGTCGAGGAAGCGGTACTGCAGGAACATCATGACGACGAGGATGGCGAGGAAGACCACGGTCATGGCCGAGGCATAGCCGACCTTCATGTAGACGAAGCCCTCCTGGTAAATGGTGAAGAGCAGGACTTCGGAAGCATGATTGGGTCCGCCATCGGTCAGCGTCTTTACCGTCTCGAAGGTCTTCACGGCGTTGATGACGCTGATCGTGGTGACGAAAAGCGCCGTCGGCCCGAGCATCGGCCAGGTGACGAGGAAGAAGCGGTCGAGCGAGGATTTGGCGCCGTCGATCTCGGCTGCGGCATAAAGCTCGCGCGGGATCGCCGTCAGCCCGGCAAGGAACAGCACCATGTTGAAGCCGACCGTCTGCCACACACCGATGATGGAGAGGCTGTAGAGGGCGGTCGATGAGGCCCCGAGCCAGTTCGGCTTCGGCAGGCCGGCGGCACCGAGCAGCGCATTGAGCGGACCGATGGTCGGATGGAAGAGATATTGCCAGACGGTCGCCATGGCGACGATCAGCGAAACCACCGGCAGGAAATAGGCGGTGCGAAAGACGCTCTTCCCCCAGCCCTCGCTTTCGATCAGCATCGCCACACCAAGGCCGAGCAGGATTGAGACGGGCGCGACGATTGCCGTATAGACCGTGGTGTTCCACAGCGACTTGCGGAAGGTGCGGTCGGTGAAAAGCGCGGCGTAATTCTCCAAGCCGACAAAACGGATCTTGCCGACGCCGAGCTCGAAATCGGTAAAGCCGAGAACGACGACAGCGACGATCGGCAGCAGCACGAAGAGGACAATGAGGATGATCGCCGGCAGCGCCAGCAGCCAGGCGGTCTGCGCCTCGCGGCGCTCGTGCCGGATAGCCGATGCGGCCGGCCGGCCAACCTCGCCTGTGGCAATGCTAACCATGCGCCTTCTCCCGTGCAGCGTCGGCCGGAAGCGCTGCCGCTCGCAGCCGGCGGCCGCCGGGGGCAAAGACCATGGCCTTGTCGGGCTGAAAGGACAGCGCGACGGCCATGCCGGCGGCAAGTCCCGCAGCTTCGGCCGGCGTAAGTTTGGCAAGCACGGTCTCGCCAATTGCATTCAGCCGGCAGAACAAGATCACCTCGGAGCCAAGGAATTCCATGCGTTCGATACGGGCGGGAAGGGCCGTCTGGCCGTCCACGGCAAGCCGCACGAATTCCGGGCGGATGCCGATCGTCACGTCTGCGCCGGTAAGATCAGATTCTTCCAGCGCCAGCCTGATATCGCCGAAGGCGATCGTTCCGCCATCGGCGCGCGCGGTTAAGAGATTGATGCGCGGCTGGCCGACGAAGCGGGCAACCTCGATATGGGCGGGGTCGTCATAGATGACCTGGGGTGCTGCCAGCTGCAGCAGCTGGCCGCCGATCATCACGGCAACGCGGTCTGCCATGGAGAGCGCCTCGGCCTGGTCGTGGGTGACATAGACGGTCGGAACACCGGCGCGCCGATGCAATTCGACGATTTCGCCGCGGGCATGAACACGCAGGTTGGCGTCGAGGTTCGACAGCGGTTCGTCCATCAGAAAGACGCTCGGATGGCGCACCATGGCGCGGGCAAGCGCCACGCGCTGCCGCTGGCCGCCCGACATCTGGCCGGGCTTGCGTTCCAGGAGGTGGTCGATCTTCAAAGCTTTGGCCGTCTCTTGCACGTCGCGAGAAATACTCATGCGAATAGCGCGGTAGCCGGGCATGACCGGGCCGAGGAAGGGAAGGCGCTGAACACGGCTCAGCCGGCGCATGGCCAACGGCACGGCAATATTCTGGCCGGCCGACAGATGCGGATAGAGCGCGTAGGACTGGAAGACCATCGCGATATTACGGTCGGCTGGCGCCACATCGGACATTTCCCGCCCGCCGATGACGATCTCGCCACTATCGGCATGATCGAGGCCAGCAAGAATACGCAGGAGCGTACTCTTGCCGCAGCCCGAAGGGCCGACGAGCGCGATGAACTCGCCCGGCTGGACCTCGAGGCTGATATTCTTGAGGATGGCGCTGTCGCCATAGGATTTTGAAATGGCCGAAAGCGTCAGCGCGCTCATTACGCCGGTTCCTTCTGCACTTTGTGGGCCTCGTGCGGATAGACTTCGGCGACCACATCGTCGAGCACATGCGCCACCATGCCCGGTATGGCGACGATCTCGCTCGAGATGTCATCACCGAGATCGTGAAGCACGGCTCCAACAAGCTTCTCGCCTGGCATCTCTCGCTCCATCGTGCCGATGATGAAGGCGGCGGACGGTCCCCAGACGAGCGAGGTATGGTTGAGGGCGCCCTTCCAGGCCCAGTGCAGATGGCCGCTGGCATAAAGCGCGACATCATGGGCCGACATCAGGTCGTAAAGTCTCCGGCGCTGGGCCGGGCGGATGCTCCAATAGCCGGTGTCGCCTTCATCTGGCGCATCGACGAAAAGCGGCTTATGGGCAAACATCGCGATCCGCCGGCCGGCGCGCTCGGCAAGCGCCTTTTCCAGCCATGCAAACTGCGCTTCCTGCTCGTCATCCTCCATGCCCATCAGCAGACTGTCGAGGCCGATCAGCCGCCAGCTGCCGGCATCCTCGAGCCAATAATCGGGGCCAACGAGGCTGCGCCAGCGGTTGAGCCTTGTCGCATCGACCGGTTGGAGCGAGCCTGGCAGATGGCCGACATCGTGATTGCCGGGAACGATCAGCATCGGGATCTTCACTTGCCGCATCAGCTCCATGCAGAAGGTGAGATCTTCGTCCTTGTCGGCGCCATCGACCGCGAGATCGCCGGTATGGACGACGAGATCGGCACCGCTGCCATTGATCCAGTCCGCAAGCGGCTGCCAGTTGCCGTTGAAATGCGGTATCGACGGGCTGAAATGCGTATCGGTGATCTGGACGATTTTCATGCCGGGGCTCTCCACTAAGGCCCACGGCAGGTTTCCGGCGGCAGGCAATGCTGATGCCGCCTCTTTAGAGCGCCCCAATGTCAGGCGAGTTACAAGCGTTTCCACCCTTGTTCCAATTGTGTCGTGTAATTGTCATGGAGCCGATCGCACCCAAAGCCAAATCCGCAATGTATCGGCAATCGATTGGCGCTGTCGCCTGGGTAGGGATAAATCTGGGCGCACAGTACCGATTGATGAACGCATTGATGGAGAAAAGGAAACGGAGTTGGCCGCGGCCAATTCTTCTCGGCTTCGCCGTACTTGCGACCGCAGCCATGCTCGCGACCTGTGCCTCGCAGATCACGAAGAGCTATGTCGGCGTGCCGATCAGCAGTGTCATGCTGGATTAGGCCCCGCCCGACAATGTCTATGAGATGCGCCCTGGTTAGCGGGCCTATCAATGGCGCGAGGACAAGACGTGGTCTCCGGCGGCTCGAGCGGCGAGCTACGCCAGACGCGCCGTGGTGAGCGCTATGAGGTGACGGAGAGGCATGGTTATGTCGAGCGGACGGAATGTGCCTACACCTACTACACCCGCAATTCCGGGCGAGGCCTCCAATAACTTTTCACCCCATTGATAAGCGATTGCAAAGCCGAGATGTTTTTCGAGGTGTGGCAGTTTGGACTTGAACCGTTCCGCCACACCTAAAGGCAGGTGTGGCAGTCTGTTCCCGGTTTAGCCGCTCGCCGCTTCCGTTTCATCGGGCTGTTCGGCGATCGCCAGCAGCTTCGTTCCGACGCCGTCCCAGTTGATTCGTGCGACCGTCTGACGCGCCAGGCGGGCTCGGTCGGCATTCCTCGTATAAACTTTTAAGGTTTTTGCATCGCGCCATCCAAACATCGCCTCGAGCATGCTGTCGGTCGCTTCGTTGTGGGCGACATCGGTCGCAAGGCCCTTTCGGACGGAATGCGCGGTGAGGTGGCCGAGGCCGGCCTGTCGAAACCAGTCCGAGATCCTGTTGCCGAGGCCCTTGATTGAGAATGGTCTGGCGAATTCAGTGAGCACGTAGGTGAGCGCGTTGGTCTTGTGCAAAGCCAGAACTGATTCGAGGATCGGATGAATGGCGATCTCGATATCGTAGGGCGTCTTGTTTCTGTTTTTGAAGAGGCGCATCGCAGCCGACGCGCCGATTGACGAGCGCACCGCCTACAGGGATCCGGATGCGAAGCCGATGGCCTGCTACTTCGATAGCGAGTTGACCGACTTCGACTGGCCCATCAAGCAGAATGAGAAGCGCAGGGCGCGCGAGGCCAAACGCCGCGAGGAAGAGGCCAAGAAGCGTCAGGCCGCGTAACCCCAGCAGCGGCATCGATTGGGCGATGTCACTCGGGGCTGTTCAATTCGGCGATCTAGCTGTCGCCATAGCCGCCTCCGGGCGGCTTTTCCGTTCTAGGCGTGGATCACGGTATCTTCGCGACGGGCTTCTTTCGGTTGCGCGGTGCGATTGGCTTGGGACCATTCTTGCTGGCCGCCATTTCGGCGTCCCTTGAGAGACGCAACTCGCGAAGGCGAGCAGTCTTCGCGTCGCGGGCAACGTCTTGGGCGGAGGTAAGAGCTTGAGATTCCCGGTGGGTGGTCTCGGCTTTGTTTTCGCGGATTTTACTGGTCATCAGTTTCAAGTAGTTCAGTCGGGGCGGAAAAGAAGCCCAAACCGGCTCCTGAGACCTCATCCCGATGAAACAACCCGGTCGGACTAGCTTAGTCTGGTGGCCCAAAGGATGCCGAGACCAGCGGGAACTCTGCGGCTCACCAATTGCTACGCTTCGCGGGTGTAGCTAGCCCGAAATCGGTCCTTGTAAACGCCTGAGTCGGCAATAGGGCGCCATTTCATGTCGGAGTAGATCAGCCCGGTAGCTCGTCAGGCTCATAACCTGAAGGCCGCCGGTTCAAATCCTGCCTCCGCAACCAAATCCAGCCCGCCCGGTTCGCCGAGGCGGGTGTAAACATGAACGGCAAGTTCACATAACGTTCATCCCCGTAAGACCATGGTCGCCCACATTAGAAATGGAAAGGCGTAACCATGAATAGTTTTTCTCGCATCGGTACTGCTATAGTTGCTGCTGTCATCGCAGCATCGAGCTTTGGCATGGCCTCAGCCGCCCCCATGGCGGCTCAGCATCTGCAGGTCGCTTCGAGCGTCGAACTTGCGCAGTACCACCGCGACGACCGCCGCCGCGAATATCGTCACGACCGCCGGGACCGTTATGAACAAGGGCGCGACCGTCGCGGCTACTGGAATGGTCACCGTGGTTACAGGGACTACCGCAAGGGTTATCGTCGCCACAGCGACGGCTACTACTACCCGCGGTCTGTGTTCCAGCTCTACATCCGCTAAGTGGTTTCAGCTTCCTTCGACAACCCCGTCAGAAATGGCGGGGTTTTTTCGTTCCCGTGTCCGGCGGTATCCGGACCAACAAGGAGAAGACGCCATGAGCGTACAAGCGAAGATGAAATGTTTTACCGTCCAGCATCTCAAGGATGGCCAGCCGGACACCAGTCTCGCGGACATCCTCATGATGGCCGTCTCCGACGACAAGGATCCGACCAACAAAGCGTGGTCGAAGGCAACCTCGAGCGCAAACCTCAGCATGTATGTGACCGTCCCTGACGCAATCGCATACTTCGAGCCAGGCGCCGAATACACACTCACCTTCACGAAGGTTGAGAAGTAATTTCACAGCTAAGCCGAGCGATTTGACGGCATCGAGGTTCCGGGACTGGCGTAATGGCCAAAGCGGGCAGACTTCGGTGCGCGTGACGCCGGCGTGCAATCATCGGAGAGCCAGCATGAAGCGCGCCGTTATCGCTGTCCTATTCAGCATCGCCATCGCCTGCATGGCTGCCGCTTTCCTCACGGCATGCCAGTCCTATCAGCCGCCAGGCGAGGGGATTTGGCGTGCGCTGTAGTAATTCTTTCAACGACATCTACCCGTTGACACGTACCCGTAGCTGGAACCACGTCCAGCTTGTCGCCGACCCTATAGTTGTCGCTAGGCACACCAAGATCCACGGATCGGGTACAATCATAGCTCTTGCCTCTGTGGGTTCTCGTAAACTGGATCGTCCCCATGCCGTCTGCTAGGAGTCGTAACTGATGATACCAATGAGAAACGAGCTAGGTCTGATTATGTTGCTGTTGGAGTTCTAAGCGTTAGATGGCGGGTCTGTTTAAATCGTTGAAGAGAGTACTGACTGGCAAAATAACCCGACAATCAGACGTTCAGATTATGAACGGTAGTTGCGTTATGTCCTTGCGTATTAAACGCGATAGCGGAAGTGGCGGCCTCTATGTTGTGTTGGCCTCTAAAGCATCAGGCAACTATCAATACTACCCTTTCGATGCAGAAGAGTTTGACAGTTTCGTTGACGCCGCTGTCGAGATCAAGAATGCGTTACGGGCCGATGAATCGTCTGCTATCGATCGGACCCAGGCCAGCGTCAAACCGTGACCTGGGAACACCGCTCTGATGTCCGTTGTCAATGCGCTGGGCGTGTGCAACCGCTCGTTCCGACGAACGACTATTCATGATGATGATCGCGTATGGGTGGAGACGGGACTCAAGGACGTCGGTGATCAAGCTCTGATGCGCGGGTTGGCTACCGCATTCCCGATTGTGCGTCCGGGGCTGTTCCTATCTTACTGCGGGCGTCGGTCCGAAGCCGGCCACAAAGCGGATGACGGGTATTCCCTGCCGTTGTCCCGCCTCCGCCCATGCGCGAGGTGCAAGTTTGATGCAGTGACTATGTCCTGATCGCCTGCGCCTCCCTTGCAACGGCCCACATGAAGCCGGCCAATTCTCGGGCAATTGCGGTGCAAACCACCGTCGTCCGTTTTCCCCGCGCCTCCAACAGGCGATATCGAGCCGTCAACTGGCTCTGAGCCTTCCAAGCGATCTCTCTGACTGCCGGCGGCGCCTCTTCCAGCCGGTATAGCTTTCTCGCGCCGACTTTTGGCGGGTATCGATAAGTCCACGCGCTCTCGACCAGCATGTGCCGAACCCGGCCGTTGCCTGCCTTCGTGATCGAACCTCGTCTGACCGTCTCACCCGTTGATCGCTCACCAGGGACCAAGCCGAGATAGCCCATCAATTGGCGCGGGCTCTCGAAACGAGTGACATCACCGACTTCCGTGGCGAATGTAACGGCAACGATCAGATCAACCCCTCGCAGCGTCTGCAGCGCTCGGATGACTGGAGCCAGCGACCAATTCGGAACGAATTCCTCAATTACTCTCTCCAGACGTCCAACGCGCTCTTTCGAGATGCGGACCGCCTCAACCATTTCCTGCAGGGCGATCTGATGTGCCGGATGGTCGAACCGTTGCTCTTGGAGCCAGCAAAGATATCGCATCGTCCAGCCCTTCTTGCGTGGATAGATACGACCGTGTTTAAGCATGAAGGCACCTATCTGTTGCCGGTGAACTCGCAACGTCGCGACAGCCGCAGCTCGAGCGCGAACGAGGTTGCGCATGGCCTCATGGCCCTCGTCGGGAACCCACACCGCGGTGAGCTCGCGGGCCCTCAATAGCCGGGCGAGCGCGAGTGCATCTCGACGGTTCGTCTTCACTCTGTCGCCCGGCTTCCTGGGGATCAATGATGGAGCTACGACCACACATTCATAGCCAAGCGATCGGATCAGCCGGTGCAGCCCGTATCCGGTTGGCCCGGCCTCGTAGCCAGAAATGCACGCGGTCAAACTTTGCAGCTATCCGCTGAATGACGCGGCGCATGCTTGCATCCGATGCATCAACTTCACCCCAAAAGCGGATCTCTCCCTCCAGGCCGGATTCGGCGACAGCAATCGCATTCTTCAGTTTGGCAACATCGATTCCAACGAACACTTCTCTGTAATCTGCCACGGCTCGTCCTCCTGTGATGAGGATCGGCTCGGCCTATCCGAGCAACCCTCGGAAGACCTGTGTAGGGCGAGCCACCTCAGCCACGAAGACGGACATACGGTCTTACGGTGGTTCTATGATGAGAAGCGTACCCACGCCACCCCATCATCTCAGGAGGGGGCACTTGACTGCTGCCTATCGGCGGATTGACCTGAGATAGGCTGGAACCCTGAAGGCTAGAATAAGTGCGCAGAAGTAAAAGCCGAAGATGTGGTACATACTTTTCCCGACGTTCACACCTATCGAGGACATGAAGTTCAAACCGCGGATGTGATCGTTGCTAGGACCGATATAGGCGGTTAGGAAGCCTGCAAGCAACAGGACGACGAAAACCGTCAAACTCCCTTTGACGTGGAACCGGTCGGACGAGAACAATTGGCGCACGAAAATGGCTATCACCAAGGGTAGCATGATCATGCTAGCAGCTGATCGCGTTGCGATGAACAAGCATTGATCCGACTGCGAATACTGGCTCTTTTCCAGAGCACCCATGATTGCTGTATTCGGAGGCCAGAACCGTAGAAGCGTCTCGTTGTTGATGAACATGCAGCTCAACTCAGGACGGTGCTTGAGAAACTGAAATACGACGAAGACCAGAACGGCACACGCCGCCAAGGTCACAAGAACGATCATAGCGTGTCGTTGTACAATTGTTTGGTCCGCTTCGATCTCTTTGGCTACGCGAGCAAATACTTCTTCCCTGGTCTCGTCGTTCATCTCATAACTTCCAATAAGCTCGACAGAGTGAATAACATTGCGGGAATTGCAGAACAATGAAGACGCTTGATCGGTCACCACAACCCCTATCAATTGCTTGATGAAGCGGCGACAGGCTACGAATTCTCGAAACAATCGCACGGTCGATTCTGCGGGGCATTTATGGACGGTTCAACGGTGCGAGCAAAATCGCTGCTCGAAAAGCTCTTCAGAATTGTGGCGGCTGCCTGGTTTTTGCTCGGGGCTGGTTCGACGGCGGTCTTGGTGTTGTTCGGCTTAAATTTCCTACCATCTACCGAATGGACGGAGGCGACACATCATCTGCGCATGATCTTCGGCCTCCTTTTCGCTGTACTTTTGGTCTGGGCCGTTTGGGTAGGTGGCAAAAAAGCTAAAGCGAGCGAAGCGTATCGGCTTTTTGTTGTCCTATTCAGTCTGTTTTTTGGTTATTTTCTGGGAGGGAATATCGCCTTCATTTGGCCGTTACTGCTCACGCTGATCGCGGGCCATGAAGTTGAACTCCCGTATACGGTCCTGCGAGCAACCGATTTCGGTGGAAGGCGATGCCCCAGTGCAGTGGTGTTGGAACAGATGCCTTTTGTATCGGACCAAGTATGCCGTGTGCCAGAGAGCGTTAGATCAAGCCTGTCACCGGGCAGCCACATCGTGGTACGCGGCTGGGGAACGCGTCTCGGGGTGTACGCGCGTGAGGTGCGCCTAGCCGACGTGAACGGACCTCGCCTCTAGGCTGTCAGTCATCCGTATTCGCCTCGTTGGCGATAAAATCCACGAAGTCGTTGCTATCCTTCACGGTGCGAACGAAGCCGTTCGGATGGATGAAGATTACCAGCCAATGCCGGCGATCGAGCTGCACAACGAAATGAATCCAGTTCATCGCTTTGCCTCCTGTTTGTCAGGAGAACAACACGACGTGGGCAAGAGGTCTAACCCTTGAATGTGAGGGGGAGATCTGTGGCTCGTCACTACCACCCCATCCTCGGGTGCCGGCCCCGCCCCTTTCGGGCTAGCGAGAGTTTGGAAGCCGTCTGCTAGGAGTCGTAACTTGCGGGGTCGGCACAGCTAAGAGATGCGGAGATACAAGAATATGCAACGTGGCAAAACGGCGTAATCCCGCCAGCTTAAAAAGGGAGATTTCCCGAATAATCATCACCCAAAAGGCTCATGACGGTTGATGAACCAACCAGCAATTACAATTTTGGGTTTGCTAATAGCTCCGTTCGAAGCGGGAACAGACCCCGCCGCCCCAACATCAGGTGGCGGGGGCGTTCATCAGTGGCAGATCCCTGCTGACTGGCAGGAACGTGGATCTATTCCGAAGGTGCCCAGCTGAAATAATTTATGACAGCTCAAGTCGGAGGAATAGACCATGCCGACATGAGCAACCCACTGTTGATGATATTCTCGCGTTGGATAATAATCTTTCGTTGGGTAGTAAAATCTCGTCATACATGGCGATGGAGACGTTCCTGCCGGTAGAATTCCTGCTTGACTCAATATCTGCACGTCCTTTTGTGCATTGACCATGCTCGTCTGCATGAAATCGGTAACGATTGGTTTGAGGTCGGGATACTTTTCTATGCAATCGCCGAGCCACCCGTCGCCGGTATGATTGTCGATAAAGACAATGTAACCAATACGGGGTCGTACGGCTTAGCCCCGTCTAGGACCGTATAGTCTTGTAGCACCTTAGCTTTCTCGATCAGCGACCTGTACTGCCTAACCTCTTCATCGGAATGCTCCGAACAAACTATTAGGGTCTCCGGCGTATTCTCATCTTTCTGGTCAGGCATATTCCATTCGATCGCCCAAGGAGCGTTCGAGTTACGAGGGGATTCGATTGGTGCAACTTCTTGCACCGCCGCAACAGCATATGAATGAGATACGAGAATGAAGATGGCAAAGACGATACATCTAGAGAACATACACACATCACCAATCCTGACCCGGCCGCCGTCTATGTATGGCGAATAACGCGACCGCTGCGTCACCATTAAACATCCTACGCCTAAAGTCATTTGCAATAATGGGGAAAATCTCCACCGCCCCATCATCTCTGGAGACTTGTGGCATGCCGGCATTGATGCAATCGTGACAGCTTACGATTGAATATTTGGAGGACGTGAAAGTTGACTGGCGCTCTCGCGCGCTCGCTTTTTGCCTGTTGTTTAATGTCAGCCTTAGGATTCGATGCCGAGCTCGCCAACGCTGACACAGCTGATAGCCCCAGCGTTTTTAAACTAGGTAGTTCGCTAGATGAGGCAAGGCGCATCTCAAGCGAGCGGGGTTGGAAGGTGAGAGTGCTTTCACCTGACCTTCCCGGTCAATGGTATGTTGATGGCGCAGAGGTTGGTCTTTTCGTTTGCGATAACAACCAAATCGCCGCGGTGACGAAAACTCGAGATGGCGGCGTTGATGAGTTCGCCTCGAAAACCTGCAAGCTCAATGCCGTCGATCCGTTCGCGTACCTGTCCGCCACGCTCACCCGCCTCGTCAATGGCCATAAGCAGAGCCGGATCGACGAGCTAATGCCGTGGAAGTACCCGAAGCGAACACACGGCTGAAGTCCGCTGTCGGCCCGAAGCGGCCATCACGGTGAGATCTGATAAAACTCTACCGGTTGTGTTTGGTGTTCATTATCGCGCTTAGGTTACAAGCAGAAGTCCAGACCGAGTAGCGAGCATGATCGACAGAAAATCCTACAATAGGCGAATTAATCGAACGCTCTTAATGATCATTGGTGCGTTCCTTCTGCTTCGCTTTGCAGAATTCGTTTTTGGTCTGCAGGTATCGCCTTCACATTGCCTGATGGTCGGGATTGCACTGGCAATCGCGTCGTTCATTTACAATTTTCGTCCAGATTTAGACCTAGCGTTTCAGATCCAGCGAGCCAAGGCCAGTTCTGAAGACGAATTCGTGCGCTACTTCAAGTTGGCTGCGGGAGGGATCTTTGTCTTGGTGCTTTTTATCAGTGGAGCGATTGTTGCCACGGTATCTCCAGAGATAAATCCTGCGACAGCGAGAGCGATAACGTTCTTTGTGCCACCTGCGCTGGCTTCCGTTTCACCAATGTTCATCGCCATATTCAGGCTTCTAGCCGACAGCTATCGTAGGATTTAGAGATCAACGGAGTTGGCGCATTGTTGCCATCTCCATCACAGCGGTATTACTCGAAACGGCAATACCCGCATGGTCAAGGTGCGAGGCAAACAGCGCTAACGTTCATGTGCATGACCGCAGCCCTGCAAGAGCTCCTAGAAAAACTTCGTGATCCTCGGCGGGTTTATCCGGATTTTGAAGACGCCTCCGGAGCGAGCAAGATTGCCGATATTCTGGAGAATGCACTGGTTAATCAGGCACCGCCGAGCATCATTGATTTGCTTAAGGCCGCCGCGGAAAATGTACTGCGCAGATCTCAGATGAAGAACTGATTTGCATGCTTCCGCTCTATGCGTAAGCGGCAGTACGATCTGTTTCCATGCAGGTCGCCAACGCTACGCCTTGGTACCTGCTCACGCTTGGTGCGAGATTAGAGACAGCGTGCGCCAATCAGAAGAATATCCTCGAAACGCGTGGCTCTCGCCAAAAAGATGCCTGCCGAGGCGGGCTGGTTTCAGGGATTCACGCGGGTGGATCGCGCGGCCCCTGCCGGGGCGAGCAGTGTACGAAATACATTGCCGCGCGATCCTTGCATACAACTTTGAGACGCGGGCAAAGTTCCGATGATGTGGCTGAAACCCTCGGGTGAGTCGGCATCATCTCTAACCGCATGAGAGCGAGATCGAATGAAGGGCGAAGTCGTTTGGATCGAACGCGGGTGGCAACCTGTTGCTGCCGGGTTCGTTCCCTCTGCGAAGGCGTGGGATCGGGAAATTAAGCGTCTCAGGGCGCCAAAACCCCGCCCGGCCTATCCATCCATCGCCAATTTCGGCCGCCATACCCAGCTTCTGGAAAACGACACCACCAAGGAAAGCGTGATCCTCGTCACGGTGGGGAATGGCAGTGAGCGGGATCCTCTTGAAGTGATCATCACCATTGTCCACGAGTCCGTGCACGTCTGGCAGTTCATCTGCCGAGTGATTGGTGAGAGCAGCCCCGGGATCGAAACTGAGGCGTGCGCGATAGAGAGTATCTCGCGAGCGCTGATCGAGGCCTACACATCCACCCAAGGGAAGGGCAAGAAGTGGCTCTGATTGTCGAAACGGGCGCCGGTCTGCCGAACGCTGATGCGCTGATCTCTGTCGAGTTCGCGGATGCATATCATCCAGCTTTCGGTAAAACGGGTTGGACAGGTGATATCGCAGCGAAGGAAGGTGCCATTCGTCGCGCGACGGCGTTCATGAGCAATTCCTATGCGTGGGCCGGCAACCGGACAAAGGGCAGGGCGCAGTCACTCGCATGGCCTAGTGCAGGGGTCGAAGATGCGGAATGCTACGGCATCCCGATCGACCAGATCCCGATCGAGGTAAAGAACGCCACGGCAGAGGTGGCGCTTCGTGAGCTGGTATCGCCTGGCAGCATGGACCCGGATTTCACGGCGTCTGCCACGGTCAAACGGGAGAAGGTCGGACAGCTCGAAGTCGAGTATGCGAATGCGTCGATTTCCGCCGATGCGCAGCGCCCGGTCCTGATGGCGGTCCGCGACATGATTGGGCAGTTCCTCAAGGCCGGCGGCGGTAACGCGCTCGTGGGCGAGGCGTATCGGGTATGAATTAGGTGCCCTGTAGCTACCAAAGAGTCTTGATAGCTAGAACGATCGCCAAAAAACACATCAGCCAAAGGACTACCTGACCGGAAGCCCCTTTGAACTCAATGCCGAAGGCTTTGAACTCGAGAGGTCCAACGGTTTGGCGCAACGTGCTGACCACGAGTAGGGAGAATAGTGCTGCGGCAGGAAGGCCGAAAATGACATGGAATTTATCGGTCATTACCGATCCAAGCGTGTTCCCACTCGGAGACTGAGCTGTGAACCACTCCGAGATCTGGCGTCCGAACGCAAGAAGTATTAATAGGAACGGCAAAACCAGCAGCCATATCCCTAGGATAGACCATAGAGTAGCAGAATTCGTCTTGTTGCTTGATTTTGGTTTTACTTGTCCATTCTCATCCATCTTCGCCCCCTTACGGCCCCAATACATCGCATCACACATCGTGAGGTGAAGCAAGAACATGCAGATGCACAGCCCGCTCTATATTGCCCACAGGGCACAGCGCAGCGCCTTATCACTAAGTATGGGCAAGTTGGCACAATCCGTCGCATCGCGCCGCCCGATCCGGTCACCGGTGGGGATGGTGCGCCGGCGGACTATCCCTGCCGCATGTTCCCGGCCGCCTATGACCGCAAATACGTGGATGGCACGAACATCCTGGCCTCGGACAAGCAGCTTTACATCGGCTCCATCGGGCTAGGCGTCCCGCCGAGGGTTGGAGACGTGGCGATCGGCGTTGACGGCACGGAATATCACATCATCCACGACGATCCGAACAACTATGACGGCATGACGAACTTCGTTTTCATTCTACTGGGAAGGG
>NZ_JBFUBG010000094.1:0-25340 GCF_056405875.1 Rhizobium sp. P1_E6
GAGCACACCCTCTATTACTCGGCACCGTGGGGAGAGCAGTATGTCTACCCGATCGCCGTTGGTCGTGAAGGCAAACAATGGTTCGGTTCGACGCGAGTGGTCTCGAAGAAAGAACATCCGGAATGGCGCCCAACCGCGAGCATGCGTCAGAAGAACCCGAAACTTCCAGCCGTAATGAGGCCCGGTCCCAACAACCCGCTCGGAACGCGAGCGATCTATCTGGCCGACGGCTTGCTGCGCATTCACGGTACCAATGACCCGTCTTCGATCGGAACAAATGCATCAAGCGGATGCTTTCGCATGTATCGTCAGGACGTGGAGGAGCTTTACGATATGGTAAAGCCGGGAACGAGGGTCATTGTTCATCGCTGATAGAACTTCTGGCAGAACCGATCCACGATCACCAGATTCTGTAGGAAAGATCAGCAGAATGGATCGTACATGCGAGATGCCAAACCTAAGTCGTTGTCCAAAGCAAAGCTTGAAGCGCTGAAAGCGATTGCAAGTTATCGCCGACAGCGACGCGTTGGCAGAGGTTGGATCGTTGGCGATAAGCGCCTTTCGACGCCGCTGGTCGCGAGCCTGGAAGCCGACACCTTGGTGAGAGAGATTACCGTATCCGGCACTCCTGTTCTCGTGGTGACAGAGAGCGGAAGGCATCAGCTCACTTGAGCACCTTATGTCGCCGACACACCCACCCCCCTGCATCTCCACTGGTAATCGGCAGGACCTGGATCGTCCCAAAGTCGTCGATCCCAGAACTTGAGCGTCAGCGGTGGTGTGAGGCTCAAGTCGACAACTGAAGCGAAGTGGCTCGCACGGCAGCGGGATAACTGCCTTGAATAAAATCGAACCACAATGGCGATGTTGTAAACCGTGGAGTAGTTAAACGACCGGCGTCTGGTAACCGAGGTGTTGCGACATTGATCGGCAGTTCATACGTTCGGAGATCCAACCCAACAGGAGCACGCAATGCAGATCGATCTCACAGGCAGGACTGCGCTGATTACCGGATCTACAGAAGGCATTGGCTACGCGATAGCCCGCCAGCTCGCAAGCGCAGGCGCGGACGTGGTGCTCAATGGCCGGTCCGATGAGAAAACAGCGAAGGCCGCCGAACGCCTGAAGGGTGAAGGTGTCAAGGGCAGCGTCGACGCCGTCGCGGCCGATCTCGCGACCGCTGCAGGGTGTGGCGCTCTCGTCGCGAGGGTTCCGCATGTGGACATCCTGATCAACAATGCGGGCATCTTCCAGCCGATCGACTTCTTCGAGGCTGACGACGAAGTTTGGGATCGCCACTGGCAGGTCAATGTGATGTCTGCCGTCAGGCTCTCCCGTGCCTATCTTCCGGGCATGCAAAAATCGAATTGGGGACGGGTTATCTTCATCGCCTCGGAGTCAGGCTTCAACATTCCTGTCGAGATGATCCACTATGGCGTCAGCAAGACGGCCGACATTGCAGTTGCCCGTGGCCTTGCCAAGCGGATGGCGGGCACGGGCGTCACGGTGAATTCCGTTCTGCCTGGCCCAACGCTGTCCGAGGGCGTGGAGGCTATGCTCGCCGAGGAACGTGCAAAGACCGGGAAGCCGATCGAGGAAATCGCCACTGCGTTCGTCAAGCAGCATCGCGGCAGCTCGATCATTCAGCGAGCTGCGAGCGTCGAGGAGATCGCAAACCTCGTAACCTATCTGGCATCGCCTTTCGCGTCTGCCACCACTGGGGCTTCCGTTCGCGTCGACGGTGGCGTGATCGACACGCTCTGACGACAGCCCCGGTAATCCGCCTCTGCGCACGAGTTTCGGGAACCGGGACAAGCAGCGGACGCGCGCAGGCCACGCAGCCTGGCGGTTGCGTGGCCTGCGAACTTGAAGCGCGCCGATCAGCCCGCGTTCCGGCGCGGAGAATTTCGGCCGCTTCGACGTCCCGCCGGGTGGGCTTGACCAGGCCGTGCGCTGGGACGGAGCCTGAGACATCTTGTATGCCGCCGCTTCCCATGTTGCGAAGAACTGTAGCTGTCGGGTTGCGCTATCTTTGCCCAATTGGGAATAACAACAGCACCATTGCGATCAAACCCAGTCCCGCGCCGACCATCTGTGAGGGAGCGAGCCGCTCGTCAAAAACAAAATATGCAATCACGTTGATGAGCAGCAGCTGAGAAACGGCGGAAACCGATATCGCAAGCCCCATTCCACCCTCTCTCATCAGCCGCACCATGATGAGATTACCCACACAATAAAGCGCGAGTGAYAGGACCAGCACGAGAATGCTGTTGGTCGCAATATAGGTACGTGAAGCGGTCGCTGCGCCCAGGAATGTTGCCATTGCACCGGCGAGCCAAAGCAGAAATTCTATTCTCATAAGTGACCTTCGTTCGTCTTTCCGCAAGCTRCATACAGCTGTCGGCCAAGGATCGCCAGCAAGTAGGTTGCCGGCGTTGGGACCGTAGGGGGCGGGTGCCGTGGTGCCGGGCGTCCGATGATAGAGAGCATCCGGATCATTTGTAGAGGAATGGCAGACCGCACGGCCGTCGCAGCCGTGTCTGAAGGCATCATCGATCGCGAAGCGGCACCGCACGACTGCGCCGCGCTTCCGATCATGGCCGGATAAACGGTGCCGATCGCAATCTTCCGTTCCGTCTTACCGGCCACCGACCTGGTGATCTCTCGAGAGATCGACCTCGCTGGGGATTCTGACTGTTCGCTCGTAGAAGGACACCCTGCCCGCGTCAGCTCCACCCGCCTGGTCGAGCGGATGAAGATCTGCAGCACGAGCTCATGCTCCAAAGCAAGCACCCGCCGCCGACACAGCCGCAGCTCGACCACCTGTGCGGTCCGAATGGCGCGTTCCTGACTGGCAACCCGCACACGGTTGCGGCAACGATTCTGCATTGCTTCAGGACGTTGGGCCGGTGTTCTCGCCTCACCTTCCAGTTAAGCACCGCCGCTTTGCAGACAGAGGCGATGCGCCGTTCGACCGAGCTGCTTGCGCCGGCGTCGCTCCTCTCGTTCGCGGAGTCCATCTTGACCAGAGCAGTCGAGGGTGCCGACATCAAGCGGCTAGGCACTTATCCGAAGATCAGTCTCTGGTAATCGGCCAGCATCTTCGGATCCTCGACTGACCCGTGGTGGTGAAGCTGTCGCCAGGCCCGGTTCCTGCGCACGAACCACCGGGTCGTCCGAAAGGCGACGTCGAGCGTATCACGCTCCGTCCTGCACGTCCCACGTTCGCGTCCGACGAAGAGATGCCAGTCGTCRCCACCCTGACTCGTGAAGTCGTGGAAGGTCACGTGGACTTTTGCCTGCCCTTCGAAAAGCTTCGAGTAACCTTCGGCGATCTGGTCCCACCCGCGGCGGATGCCACCGATGGGGTTGTCCATGCTGGGCTCCGAACCTCCGAGCCAAGCGGCCTCCAGCCCCGCGAGATCGCCCGCGTTAAAGGCCCGGTAGAATTCGATCAACGCATCAAGGGGGGTTCCGTCACCCTGCTCGATCTCGTCACCGTCGATCTCCATGAGATGCCAATTCATCGAATACTCCTCTGGTACTCAAAGTAGCGCAAGACGCGCGAAGAAGTTCAGGTTGACGGGCGCCTTCGTCGCGGCTCGGACCTCCCCGAAGCCTTGCTGAGCCCTTCGACCTTCAACAGAGCACTTGGCAGCTCCGGCCATAGACGCCCGGATGATGGGAAGCTCGATTCCAAAAAGGTCGATGATGCGGCGATCCGGCCAGCGGGTCATGTGAACTCCATTCATTCGTGGTGCAGCGACTATTAGCTCCGGCGATCGCCCATTCTATTGGACTTTGGTGTGCTGACGAAGGGACCCGATCCGAAGGTATCAGAGACACCTTGGTACAATATCCTGGCTCGATTTTCGGCGCGATGGTCTTGGCAGAGCGAAGGACGGCGCGACCGTCCGGCAAGCTCCCGGCTCATCGCCGGATCAACGCATCACTCGAAAACCAAGCGACCGCCCTCCACGTGGCGGGCGAAGGTTTTCCGCGTCGCCAGAACGGAGGCAGGCATGAGCGTGCACAAGACTGTGGTGATTACTGGGGCTTCGCAGGGCATCGGAGCCGGCCTGGTCAAGACATTTCTGGACAAGGGCTGGAACGTCATCGGCACGTCCCGAAACATCAGCGAGACGACCCTGTTCGACCGCGCCGGCCGGCTGGAATTGATCAGCGGCGACGTCGCGGATCCCGAAACCGCCGAGCGGGTTGCGAATGCGGCGGTCGAGCAATTCGGTTCCATCGACGCGCTCGTCAACAATGCCGGGGTGTTCTTCACAAAACCGTTTCTCGAATACACCATCGAAGACTTCCGCCGCTTGTCGGCCACGAACGTCGAGGGGTTCATTCACTTCACGCAGCGCGCCATCAGGCAGATGCTGCGCCAGAGGTCCGGCGGAAGCGTAGTCACCCTCACGTCGTCGCTGACCGACCACCCGATCGCCGGCGTGACGGCGTCCCTGCCGATGATCACCAAGGGCGGCCTCAACGCCATCACCAAAAGCCTGGCGCTTGAATTCGCCAAGGACAATATCCGCGTGAACGCAATTTCGCCGGGCGTCGTCGACACGCCCTTGCACGCGAAAAACCCCAGGGACTTTCTCGAGTCCCTGTCGCCGATGGGCACAATCACCGCTGTCCAGGAGATCGTCGATGGCGTCGTCTATCTCACGGAATCCGCCAACATCACCGGGGAGGTGCTGCACGTCGACAACGGCGCACATCTCGGCAAATGGTAGTCGCGAGCGCGGAAGCGCGCGTAAGGGAACTCGCTCTGGTCATCCCGGCTGCGCCCACCCCGTTCGGCGCCTACGTCGAGGCGGTGCGGGCCGGGTCGTTGCTCTTCCTGAGCGGCATGCTTCCAGTGGTCGGGCACGTCCCTCTCTACACAGGGTTGGTAGGCAAGGACCTCTCGGTCGCACAGGGCTATGAGGCCGCCAGAACCGCCTGTCTGAGCGGTCTTGCCGCTGCGCGGTCTCATCTGGGCTCGCTGGACAGGATCCGGTCAATTGCCAAGCTCGGCGTCTACATCGCCTGCCCGTCCGATTTCCACGAGCATCCCAAGGTTGCCGACGGGGCGTCGGAGCTGCTGCTCGATATATTCGGCGCCGCCAGGCTCCCACCACGCATCGTGCTTGGCGTTTCCAGCATACCGCTTGGAATGCCCGTCGAGATCGAACTCGTCTGCGAGATCGAATCCTAGCGAATAGTCTTCGCTCCCAACCCGAAATGGAGGCAGTCATGAAAGTCAGACCACCCACCGCAACAAGCACCCTCGCTTTGTCATCGACGTTTCTCACCGCTGCGGCCCTGCTGCTGGTTCCGGCGCTCGCCCTTTCCGGTCAGACAAAGGTCGCCGAGAATGTCGATCATGCGCCGGACGTCAAAGCCGAGCCCGGCCAGGAGCAGGCGCAACAGATAAAGGTCGAGAAGCGGACGCCCGCCTATTGGCGCGTCACTTTCGACAACCCGCCCTTCAACATCTTCGGACCGGAAACGATCCCGCAGATGGAAAAAGTAGTCTCGCAAATCGAAACCGATCCCGATCTCAGGGTCGTCGTCTTTGACAGCGCGGTTCCAGGCTTCTTCCTAACCCACTACAATTTTACGCCTCCACTGGCCGATTCCACCAGGCTCCCCTCGGGACCTACCGGGCTTCATCCCCTCCCCGATATGCTGGTGCGCATCAGCAAATCGCCCGTGGTGTCGATCGCGCTGATCCGCGGGCGTGCGACAGGGGTCGGCAGCGAACTTGCTCTTGCCAGCGACATGCGATTTGCCAGCCGTCAGAAAGCGATCCTATCGCAATGGGAGGTCGGCGCAGGGCTCGTCCCAGGCGGCGGCCCGATGGCGCGGCTTCCGCGGCTGATGGGACGCGGCCGCGCCCTCGAAGTGCTTCTCGGCTCCGACGACATCAACGGCGATCTTGCGGAGGAGTACGGCTACGTCAACCGGTCGTTCGACGACGACAAGCTCGATCCGTTCGTCGACGCCCTGGCAACCCGAATCTCCGGTTTCGACCGCCAGGCAATCGCCGACACGAAACGGCTGGTCGACTTCGCAAGCCTTCCGAGCAATCCTGAGATTGGGGCGGGCTGGGATGCTTTCATTACGTCTGTCCAGCGCCCGGTGGCCCAGAAGAAGATCGGAAGGCTAATGGAGATGGGCCTGCAGAAGGATCCTGACATCGAAACCCGTCTTGGGCATTACACGCAGTCCCTGGCCGAGAACTAGGTCGGAGCGGTGCCCGCGCAGTGACACGGCAGGTCGCGCGGGCGCCAACGTTGAGCCGCCTGCGCAGAGGCCCCCGTATCATTCACTGTTCGGAATCCCGGTAAACTCGCCTTCAGCTACCAGATCAATCATGGAGACGTCATATGCACAGCATCGAAAACCAGATCGTCGACTCTTCCTTTTCGGCGATCATCAACGCACCTATCGAGATGGTCGACATTCCGGAATGGTGCTTCACCCTGTCGGAAAAGGAATACCAGGGCTGCTCGCCCGCACACATCGCCGCTGGCTTCACGACCGCGCCAGACGGTACCCGGATGTCGATCAACGTCGAGACGATCGGCGGAAGCCTGATGGTCCAGCACTACGTGGAGACTTTGGGCGAAAAAGATCATCTGATTTTAGACTCCGACTCCGATGTCTTCACGCCGAACGGCCGGGTGACCATCCATGTCACCTGGGAGCTGAGCGTGAAGAAGATCGACGCTGCCCGCTGCGAATTCACGAACCGCGTAAGATCGTACGCGACGGAGGAAATGATGGCTTTCCTCGACCGCCAGGGCATCCCTTTCGAACTCTTTCGCACGCAGCGACAGCCGATGTCCATCGCCCACAACAAGGGCGAGACCCCGCTATTTGCTGCGAGCATCGAGCGCGCGGCACTGCATAACACATCCACAAAGGTTGCTTGACCGTCGAGGAGACTTCCATGACACAACTGTCCTTCGACCGCAGCAACACGGGATTGCTCGTGGTCGACCCCTACAATGATTTCATCTCCGAGGGCGGCAAGATCTGGCCCCGGATCAAGGAGGTCGCGGAGGCGAACAATTGCGTTCCGCACATGCTGGAGGTGCTGACCGCTGCACGGGACGCCAAGCTACGGGTCTTCTTTGCGATGCATCACCGCTATCGGGAGGGCGACTACGAAAACTGGAAGTTCGTGGCCCCTATTCAGCGTGCGGCCTGGCACCGCAAGAGTTTCGAATTCGGGACCTGGGGCGGTGAGTTTCGCGCCGAATTCGTCCCCCAGGCGGGTGAGGTCGTCGCCTCCGAGCACTGGTGCTCCAGCGGTTTCGCCAACACCGATCTCGATCTCCAGCTGAAGCGGCACGGCATCCAGCGGGTCATCGTGATCGGGCTTGTCGCACACACCTGCATCGAGGCCACAGTCCGCTACGCGGCGGAGCTTGGCTACGATGTAACGGTCGTGAAGGACGCGGTTGCGGACTACTCGCCGGAAATGATGCATGCCGCGCTGGAGATCAATCTCCCGAGCTATGCCAGCGCTATCGTCGACGCTAAGGAGACGATCGCAGCGATCGCCCTCACCCACGCGCCATAGGTCCGCCTCGAACCCGTCAACCAAATCCGGCGCGCTCTTATGAGGTCGCCGGATTTTGCGCGAGCGGAGATCTATTGATTTTCGAGCGCCGGGGTTGGCCTGCCCTCGGGGGCCGCTGCGCTTTTGGAAACGGCCAAGGCGTTTGAACGCCTTGCTTCGCACCGGCTGCAGACGTTAGGTCCGCAACACCAAAGATCGTCTATTGTTGGAACGTCAGCGACCATCGCCTTGCATGTCGATGCCGACGACATTCCCGCCGCCTCAGATCTCCCGCGCAGTTCGAATGTGCCGCCGGCCGTCTTCGGATGCGTTCGCAACCTGGGTCGAGACGTCGCGGCGGTGGAGCGGCAGGCTATCATGCCACGTCGCTCCGTGATCGACCTCTTGCCCCGAGCCGCTCAAAAGCATGAGTATCT
The DNA here is from genome assembly GCF_056405875.1 of Rhizobium sp. P1_E6. Taxonomy (NCBI): domain Bacteria; kingdom Pseudomonadati; phylum Pseudomonadota; class Alphaproteobacteria; order Hyphomicrobiales; family Rhizobiaceae; genus Rhizobium; species Rhizobium sp. P1_E6. The sequence goes on from NZ_JBFUBG010000094.1 coordinate 8,005, forward strand.
ATGGCCCCGGCAACGAAAGACGTCGCGGAGGCGATCAACGCTTCCACGAAGCACATCCATCAGCAGCAATCAGATTTCGGCAGCCTTGGCGGCCATCGTGGCTTTTGCCCACCAGACGAGTTCGTCGAGCGCAGTCTTTGCCGACGGCAGAAGATTCGCTTCGATCTCCTCGATCGGTTTGTTGCCGCCCATCGAAAATACGGCGAAGAAATCGCTGCCGCCAATGTGGACGGCCGCATGGGTCGAGACCATCTGCAGCTCTACGCCGATCCCGCGCAGATGTTCGAGCGCGCGCGATCCGCCGGCGCTCCCGTAGGCGATGGCGGTGAACGGCTTACGGCTCCATTCCGTGTAGGACTGGTCGAGGGCGTTCTTCAGCACCCCGGTGATCGAGCGATTGTATTCCGCGACGACGAAGATGTAGCCGTCGTAGCGGCCGACCGTCTTTTGCCAACGAACCGCTTCCGCGTTCTGGCTCGGCGCATATGCGTTCGACGCCACTTCGTCGAAGAAAGGCAGGGGATGGTCGCGCAGATCGACCACCTCGACGTCCATATCACCGCGCGCCTGCACCTGTTTCAGTATCCACTGCGCCGGCTTGTCAGCGAAACGAGTGGGCCGCGTGGAGCCGATGATAACCGCGATTTTTGGTTTTAAAGCCATAATATTCCTCACTTTTGTTGAGTTGATGTCGATGATCTCAGAAATGGCGATCAGTTGCCGTTCAGGGCATCCGCGTATGCAAAGAGCCCTGGGGAACCTCCAGTCATCACGAACAGGACGTTCGATCCCTGCGCGATAACGCCGTCTTCGATGTCGCAAAGCAGACCGGCAAACGCCTTGCCCCCGTAGACAGGATCGAGAAGCAGACCTTCCGACCTGCCGACGATCCTGACCGCCTCGACCATGGCGGCGGTCGGAATGCCGTAGCCGCCACCAAGCTGCGTGCCRCTTATTTGCAGATCTTCCGGCTTGATGCGGTCTTTCTTCGAGAGAAGCTCGAGGACCGCGTTGACCTTGTCGGCTGTTGCGATGACGCAGGCGTCTGCCGCCGATAGGACAGTGTGCGCCCTTATCCGGGAAGGATCTCGACCGGCCACCACCGCTCCAGCCACGAGGCCGGCATGCATGCCGCCGCTGCCATTTGGAATGACGATCTGGTCGAAGGCGATRCCCATTTCAGCCGATTGCGCCGCGATCTCGAAGGCGCAGTCGATGTATCCCATGGCGCCCACCGGCGTCGAACCGCCGAGCGTGGCGACGAAGGCCTTTCTCCCCGATGCGGCGATCTCAGACGCCCGGCGGGCGACGAACCCACCGGCATCGTCTCCCGCTTCCAAGATATGAACACGCGCACCGAACAGTCGGTCCAGCACAACATTGCCATTGGCCCGGTAGATCTCGCTATGCCGCGGTACCATCTGAGAAAGAACGACTTCGCATGCCAGCCCGGTTCTGGCGCAGGCGGCGGCGGCCAATCGAGCGAAATTCGACTGCACTCCGCCGGTCACGACCACGGTGTCGCAACCTTCCGCTGTCGCCTGCCCCAGAAGAAACTCAAGCTTTCGGAGCTTGTTGCCCCCACCTCCTAGTTCCATGAGATCGTCTCTCTTCGCCCAGATAGAGACGCCTTTTTGCTGAGCAGGCAGCACCTGCTCCAGTCGGGCCAGCCGCTGGATCGGGGTTGCCCCCTCAATGAGGCGCACGCGGGGGAATTGGCTTAGTAGAGCGGGATCGAGCATTTTGGCTCCATACGAGTCGTCGTTTTCGTGACGTAGGCATCCACCTTGTCACCATTTCAGCGCCGGGTCTGATATCGCGCAGCCGGAACATCGCGTGAGAGGTTGGGCATCAGCTTCTGGCGAGCAGCTTCATAGGCGTTCCAGTCCCCAATGTCGGGTATCGATGGAAGGGTGATCAGCTCGCCCATGTCGAGACCGGCAAGCGCTGCATCGACGGCGTCTTCTGCCGTCATGACAATCTGGTCGGGTAGCCTGTCCAACGAGCCCCCGGAAGCCTCCCAGAACGGGGTGTCGACGGCGCCTGGAAGGACTGCCTGGATCCGGATGTTCTTTTCGGCCAGTTCCTTCTGCAAAGAGAAGGTCAGGGCGATGACGAAGGCCTTCGTCGCTCCGTAGACCCCGTTGAGGATTTCGGGCGCGATGCCCAAAGCGGAGGCCATGTTGACGATTGTCCCGTGCTCGCGCGCGACGAAGGACGGCGCGACCGCATAGACCAGTCGGGTAAGTGCGGTCACATTGAGCCTAATCATTCGCTCCATGTCCTCCACGTCAGACATGAGCAATGGCGCGACGGCGCCGACCCCGGCGTTGTTGACCAGCATCGTGATCGACGGGTCGCTCCGAAGGATTGCTTCGATCTTCAGAAGGTCGTCCCGCTCACCGAGATCCGCACGGACTGTGGTCACCGTCCGGCCCGTTGCCTGCACGATGTCCTCTCTAATCTTTGCGAGCGCGTCCTGACCTCGCGCCACGAGTATGAGGTCGTAACCGCGTCGCGCCAGCCTGTCGGCATAGAGCGCCCCGATGCCCGACGACGCGCCCGTGATAAGCGCAGTGCCTCTTGGAAAATTCGTCATCGTGCTTCTCCTTGCTTGAGGTGTGTCCGGGCAGGCGTCAGCGTAACGTCCTGAAAGCTGCACGCAGTTCGGAGAACTCGGCGGCGAAGCTCGTCGAGTTCTTTCTGCTGGATCGCGCACCTGAACGGCCGGATGGCGTCACTGCCGGACGCTGGACAAGCRGGTCTTTGGAGAATGCCAAGTGCAGCCGCCGCGGCCCCGGTTTCGACCTCTGCTGACACGACGCCCTCCCTTGGATCGATATGGTTGGAATGCGTCATAGAAATCGTCCGATAAGGGCGCCGATGATATTGTGCGAAGGTATCGGCGATACCTAAGGATCGGTCGACAATCGGTCCGTGACGTCCGACACCTTCGCATAATGGACAGCCACGCAGGGGTCAGCGCATCGTCGCCGCGTAGCGGGAATGCCGCGGACAAAATCCAATCGAGGAAGATCGAAATGGCCATCCATGAACAATACGAACCGAAGTCCACTCGTACTGGCGACGTCGACATGAAGCTCGAGGTCATCGTCATTCCCGTGTCCGACGTCGATCGCGCCAAGTCGTTCTACACCGGCCTCGGCTGGCGGCTCGACGCCGACGTGTCCGGGAAAGACGGCTTCCGGGTTGTCCAGGTCACGCCACCCGGCTCTCCCTGCTCCGTCATCTTCGGCGCGAACGTGACGACCGCCGCGCCAGGTTCTGCGCAAGGGCTGCATCTCATCGTCTCCGACATCGAGATGGCGCACGCGGCGCTCGCCGCACGCGGTGCCGAAATGAGCGGCGTCTTCCACGATGCCGGCGGCGTGTTCCACCACAAGGGCGCCGACCAGCGCCTGCCCGGTCCACATCCTTCGCGTTCGAGCTATGGCTCATTCGCGTCCTTTTCCGATCCCGACGGGAACGGCTGGCTGTTCCAGGAGGTCACGTCCAGACTTCCTGGTCGGATAGATGCACAAAGGGCGGCGTTCACCTCTGCCAGCGATCTTGCGAGCGCCCTGCGAAGGGCCGCGGACGCCCATGGCGAGCATGAGAAGCGTGAAGGTGGAAAGCATGATGACAACTGGCCCGACTGGTACGCCGACTACCTGATCAAGGAGCAGGCGGGCGCGAAACTGCCGACTTGAACGTCTTCGAGCGTCGTCCGCTCCGTCACGTTGGATTGGTTTCCTCCACTGCTTTCAATTCCGCACGCGGGGTGGTATTTTGCCCACAGACGACTTCCCCGGCAGACAGTGGTGCAAGAACTAGCCTGTCGGACCGGCCTATCGCGTTGCGTCCGGCTCACCCTCGTTCAATCCAACGTGACATTCAGGTAATCGCCGACCACGAAGCGTGCAGCGTTCCACCCGGCTGAGGCATTCGCCAATCAGGAAAGTCGTCACTTCGATGCCGGCACCCATCCGTTAATGGGTATGGTGAGGCTCTCGGCGGCTATGCGTTCCAGTTCCGAACGCAGATGCGGACCTGCAAAGTCGATGAAGGACCTAACTTTCGGAACCGCCGCACCATTGGAATGGCCGTTTGATACCAAGGTATCGACCATACCTTGGTGCAATAGTTGCAGCCCTTCTTTGGTGTGACCTTCCTTCTCGTAAAAACAAGGCACACACGCAAGGAGGATGCCATGTCCTACATACAGCCAACCGTCACACGTCGAACACTGCTTGCGGTCGCGGCCTCGGCCAGCGCTGCCAGCATGATCCCGGAAGCGTTCGCCGCCACGGGCGCGAGTTCTGACCTCAAACCCTTCAAATTCACTGCGACCGAGGACCAGCTAAAGGACCTGCATCGCCGCGTCGTCGCCACCCGCTGGCCGGATCGCGAGACGGTCTCAGACGATACGCAGGGTGTCAGGCTCGACACCATCCAGAAGGTCGCCAAATACTGGCGCGCCCATGACTGGCGCAAGGCCGAAGCCCGGCTCAATTCCTTCCCGCAGTTCACGACGGAGATCGACGGGCTGGACATCCATTTCATCCATGTGAAGTCCAAGCATGAAAACGCGCTGCCCATCATCATCACCCATGGCTGGCCGGGCTCGATCATCGAGCAGCTGAAAATCATCAGGCCGCTGACCGATCCGACCGCCTTTGGCGGCACCGAGGCCGATGCCTTCCATGTCGTCATCCCCTCGCTGCCGGGTTACGGCTTTTCCGGCAAGCCGAAGGAGGCAGGCTGGAACCCGCCGCGCATCGCCAAGGCCTGGGCCGTGCTGATGCAGCGTCTCGGCTATCAGAAATATGTCGCCCAGGGCGGCGACTGGGGCAATGCCGTGACCGAATTGATGGCAGTGCAGGAGCCCGCGGGCCTCATCGGCATCCACACCAATATGGCCGCTACCGTGCCCGCCGATATCGCCAAGCTGCTGTCGGCAGGCGCCCCGGCTCCATCAGATCTCTCGGCTGACGAGAAGCGTGCTTACGAGCAGCTCGACGATTTCTACAAGAACGGCCTCGGCTATGCGATCGAGATGAACAACCGGCCGCAGACGCTCTATGGCATCGTCGATTCACCCGTCGGCCTCGCCTCCTGGATGCTCGACCACGACATCCGCAGCTACCGAATGATCGCCCGGTCCTTCAATGGCGAGAAAGAGGGTCTGACGCCCGAAGACATCCTCGACAATGTCACGCTCTACTGGCTGACCAATACGGCGATCTCGTCAGCGCGCCTCTACTGGGACAATGCGCATTTCCCCTCCGGCGGCTTCTTCGATCCGCGCGGCATCAAGATCCCGGTCGCCGTCAGCGCCTTCCCGGATGAGATCTACCAGGCACCGCAGAGCTGGGCGGAGAAGGCCTATCCGAAGCTTATCCACTACGGGCGGCCGGCAAAGGGCGGCCATTTCGCTGCCTGGGAACAGCCGGAACTGTTCACGGCGGAGCTGCGCGCTTCCTTCAAGTCGCTGCGCGATCAGATCTGACGCAGGCCTGGCGCGGTGATCCTGCGCCAGCCCTCAACTCCTATTCAGTCATTTGCGGAAGCATGACCGGGCGGGACAGCAGTCGACGACCCCTACCACCGGCGAGAAGTCGCCGATCCACAGCACCTGCCGTGGTCAATTGAATCACGAACCGGGCGCCAGACAGAATGTGGCAACGGCAACTGCCTGTCAGCAGCGTTCCGAGTATATAGCAGCTGTTATTTGCCCAGGTGCGCTCGGATATCCGCTAGCCGGCGGAGCTGCTTCCCCTCCGCATCGAAATTGCCGGGCGCGAGCCAGGCCTCAAAAGTATCGTTGAGCAACGGCCATTCGCCATCGATCATCGAGAACCAGGCCGTGTCGCGATCGCGGCGTTTGGCGATCATATGCTGGCGAAAGACGCCTTCGAAGCTGAAGCCATAGCGCGCAGCCGTCGTCTTGCTCGGCTGGTTTTTGTTGTCGCACTTCCACTCGTAACGGCGGTAGCCTAGATCTTCGAACACGTGCTTGGCCATCAGATAGTGCACTTCCGTCGAAATTGGAGAGCGCTTCATATCAGCACCATGCGCAACACCGCCGATTTCGACGACGCCGTTGGCCGGATCGGCACGCATGAAACTGGCCATGCCGACGACTTTACCAGTCGCATTGTTGCGGAAGATATGCGTCAGCCAGCCGCTATTCTTGACGTCGTCGAGCCATGTACCGAAATCGTCGATGCCGCCAAAATCGTCCTGCGCAAAATAAAGAAGCAGAGGATTGACACCCATGCCGCCCAGCCCATCCCACAGCTCCTGCAGATGCCTTGCACGAACGAACGGTTCAACCGACGCATAGCGGCCCTTCAGCGTCACATAGCCTGGGGCGGCAACCTTGTAGTTGGAAAGATCGCGCATCGTCACTCCTCTGGTCAAAGAGTGGATAGGCCAGCCGTCTTTTAAAGGCAATCGCCCGCGTTACTGGGACAAGGTCACTTTGGCGGAGGAACGGTCGCTTCCATATGAGGTATGGCGCTTGGACCGGCCGCGGCGGATGTGTCAGGAGGGCCGGCTAGCGCGAAGTCCGAGGAAGCTTTCATGCATCCGTGCCTATCAGCATCTTCGCCCGCAGAAGTCGAGGGGTCGAAAGACCTTCTGTGAACCGCTCGTACACTGGAAGGAGGATTTTTCGGGTCGATGCCCGTTCGCCGCGGCTGGCAAGATATTCAACCAGACTGATGCTCGCGGTCAGCTCCCAATAAAGACCGCCTTGAGCGGATGCTCTATGGGCCGCCTCGTGAAACAGGTTCACCGGCAATCTTTCATTGACATCTCGCGTCGCGATTATCTCGCCTTTTCTTCTCAGCAGTTCCGGTACCATCCACTGGTAGCCCTTGTCGGCTGAGAACCTCAATGCCTCCTGGATTTGCCCAAGGCCCTCGTCCAAACGTCCAGCCATCTGCAACGCGGTTGCGAGTTCACACATGAAAAAGGGATAGAACAGCAAATATGAGGTCTCATGCATTTCACGAAGCCCGGCTCGAAGGGCGTCTATGCCCTCTGCGGGGGAGCCTGATCGTGAAGCCAAACTGCCACGCACGCACAGGCCCACCGCGTAGAAAGGTTTTAGACCGTGCTGCAATGCATGTTCAATCAGTTCTTCGCCCCACTCTCGGGCTCGAAGGTCGTTCTCCAGGCTCAGGGATACGAAGGCCGACGCCCAGGCCAAAGCGACACAAAATACAAACGGTTGCTTGGTCGCGCGCGCTTCGAGAATTGAATCTTCCGCTGTCCGCGAAGCTGCATCCAATCGACCCAGTGATATCAAATTGACCGTGTTGTGAGCCATGGAGGACGTCCGAATATCCGCTCCCAGCCTCAGCATATCTCTGCGGCGATTGGTGAGGGGCGAATTCCTCGCGGCCCAATCAAGCCTGTCTTGCGCTTCCAAGTGCTCAGCTTGATAGGCCTGCGGGATCCCAATCATCCACGCTGCTGTTGCCCGCGACTGCGCGTCTCGGTCATCGGAACCCTTCTCGTATTCGCGGGCATAGGCAAGCGCGTCCTTCAATTCCATTGAACGGGCGGAGAAAAGCCAAAGCGCACAAGTCACTCGTTGCTGATAATCAGCATCACCCAAAGCTTTCGCCAGTGAAAGAGCACGAATAAGCACGTCCCTTCCCCGTTTGCTCATGCCCTGGGTATAGATCAGTGCAAATCCGAGGGCGCATTGCAGTACCATTTCAGTGCGGCTGCCCGCCTCGTCTTCAAGCTGAAACAGTGCTTTTTGAGCCCATTCCCCGGATTCGGACACGAGCGATATCGCGGTCCAAAAATCGGAGGCGACGGCGGCCAGTCTCGCTCCCAGCTTTCCATCGCCATCAGACGATAAGGCCCAAGTCAAAGCGGCGCGTAGATTATCGATCTCCCGGCGATAGGGACCGAGACGTTCGATCGCCACCTGAAGTGAATTCGCATTCGAAAATGGCTGGAAGAACGATCGAAAGAACTCCGCACTTCTCTGCATCGTCAGACGATAGTCAGCACCCGCCCCAAGTTTTTCGAGAGAATAGACCCGCACGGTCTCCAGAAGACGCCAGCGAGGAGCCGCGTCTGTTCCTTCAAATGTCACGAGCGATTTTGAGACGAGATTTGAAAGCCCTGAAGCGGTTTGCTCCTCGTCCTCCCCGCTTGCTGCCGTGGCCGCCTCTAAAGTGAAACCTGCGGGAAAGACGGCCAGATTACGAAGCAGGCGACGCTCGCCTTCCGGCAACAACTCGTAGCTCCAATCAAGAGCGGCCCGGAGCGTTCGGTGTCGAGGCAGAGCAGTTCGGCGTCCGCCGGTGAGGAGGACGAATCGATCATCCAGACGGCCAGCGATCTGTTGAAGACCCAAGGTGGCCGCGCGAGCGGCGGCGAACTCTATGGCCAGGGGAATTCCGTCGAGATGACGGCAGATACCCGCGATAACCGAGACCCTGTCCTTGCTCATGGTAAAGTCAGACTGTAGCGCCAGCGTTCGAGCGACAAATAGCTGAACCGCACTGTGTTGAAGCGCATCGACCTTTTCTTCTTTCGCAGGTACTTCGAGCGGCGGCACGCGGTAGGTGAATTCGCCTTCTATGCGAAGAAGCTCCCGGCTCGTGGCAAGGACGGACACGTTCTGGCAGGCACGCAGGATCGCCTCGACCATCTCCGCAGCAGCATCGACAACATGTTCGCAATTGTCGATTACCAGCAACATTTTTCGGTTGCCGATGGCTCGTGCCACGAGATCGGCGGAGATGTCGTCACCTTGAAGGCGCAAATCGAGAGTCTGGGCTAGCGTTGTCGGAACGAGGTTCGGATCTGGGAGCGACACCAGCTCTACAAAGAACGCATCTCCATCAATGGATGGCTGCAGACGTCGGGCGACTTCCGATGCGAGTACCGTCTTTCCGATCCCGCCCGGTCCTGTGAGGGTTACAACGCGATAGGCCGACATAAGCGTTATAATCTGCGAAATCGAAGACTGACGTCCGATGAGCTCGGACGCGGCCGAAGGAATGTTCGTGACGAAAGCCCCTCGTTCGCTGGGTTCCACGCGGATCGCTGGTGTTGACCCAAGGAATCGCGCCTCGGGTTCCGTCCATTCGCCGAGCAGTCGATACCCCCGGCCGGACACCGTCCGGAGCAAGTCGCGATCCTTTCCCAGTGCCCGCCGTATCGCTGAGATATGTACTTGAAGAGTGTTATCCTCGACGACAAGGCCGGGCCAGACTCGCTTCATCAGCTCGTCCTTCGTTACGATCCCGCCCGAGGAGAGGGCGAGGGTCTCCAGGATTTCGAACGCACGGCTGCCGAGCGGGACCGGTGCCCCCATGGCACGTAGCTCTCGCTTTTCGAGATCTAACTCCCATCCGGAGTACTCGAAAAGTCCAATCTCAATCTGTCCCAAAGCGATCCGTTCTATCTGATGAAGTCATAGCGATAAGAACATATAAGAGACAGATTGCGGAACAGTCCTTTAACAACCCGTAGCAGAATACTTCAGCTTTTTTCAGGTTCTGTCACGCCACTTAAGTCGCATGATCAGGCGCGCTCGTCTAAAACCATGACAGCAACACCCACACCAACGAGCATGACACATCAATCAAACAATCCAGCCACGGCATAGCTAGCGCACAATCAATGAAGGGGAATGGCATGTACGTCACCAAACACCTTACCGCTCCTTTGAAAGTTGACGTCAGACCGTCCAGCCAACCGGACGTGGCAGTTCTGAGCAACGACGCCCATATCGGCACGGCCCTGCATGAACATGTCTCTCGAATGGGATGGCATCCTGAGACTTATGATTCGGCGGCAAGCTTTCTAGGCGCAACGCAGGCCGGCGGCTTCGATTGCATCGTCGTTGATGCTGGCATGGCCGATCTGACGGTCTCAGATCTCACGCACCTCATTTGTCTACATGCGCTGCATTGCCCCATCATCGTTCTGACCGCAAAGCCCCGCGCCGCGATGACAGCCACGACCAGCAAATTCCGCGTAACATTCATGCCCAAACCTGACGAACCAAGCTTTCTGGTGGAAGAGGTGAACGCCGCAATCCGTGCGGTCAGTGACGCGGACCGCCTGGAAGCTTATTTTCTCACGTTAACCCCGCGAGAAAGACAGGTCATGACGTTTGTGGCGGAGGGGCTATTGAACAAGCAGGTGGCTTATAGACTGAATATCAGCGAAATAACCGTAAAGGCTCATCGAGGACAGGTGATGAGAAAGATGAAAGCCAGGACTCTCCCCGATCTGGTCAACATGGTCGCGAAACTTGGACCAGCTTGCGGATCCAGTCCCAGCTTCCAATCAGCGCTGTGATATCCTCAAAGCGGTCGAGTTGAGAGAAGAGACTGCAGTCCGTTGGAAGCCCTGACACAACCGGTCGGCAACAGTTTCCTTCTACCGATCTCGGGTTTCCTGGAGTTCGCCGCCATGCGAAACTCCTCACCGACAGCGATTGGATCGCTTCACCTCTCGTGCGGCAGGACGACAGCCCGCCGCCCAGTTTCAGCAAGCCCGCTTTCGATCAGGACGACTTCAATCACCCTTCTGCTTCAAGCCGTCGGTCACCTTCTTTACGACCGGATCGCTACTACTCTCTCCATTGGCGTCTCTGGCTTTGTCGGGATTGTCCTTGGCGCGCATATAACCGCGGGGCGTATTTCCCTGCGGACCCTCCCAACGTGGCGATTGATCAGTGGTACCGGGTGCACCATCCTTCGGCGATGTCGTTCCCATGGCATTCCTCCTTTGATGATGAGTAACCTGAGTAATCGATGAAGGTTCCATTGGTGTCGGCTCCTGTGATCGCCAATCTCTCGGCATCCATACCCCCACCACGGACTGGCGCAGCTGCGTATTGACATTGCTTTCGCATCGACCGTTCCGCCGCGATCCAGCACGAGTGCGGCCCCACGAGGGAACCTCGGAAAATTCTGAGCGTTTGTGATCAGTTCAGAGCCTGAGGCAGCCATGACCATAGCCGAAAATATCTTCAATCATCCGGGATTACGTGAAGCAAAAGAACAACGGTCGAGCGGCGGCGAAAGACGGAGGGCAGGAGCTTTTCCATTGGGTGATACGGCTGCGTACACAGCCTTCCTCATCAACGGCAACACTTATTTCGCCGAACTGGCGCGTACGTTACGAATGGCCAGGCGCACGATCTGGATCGTCGGATGGGACTTCAATCCCGATATCCTGATGGAGCCGGACAAATCCGACGAGACATTGGGCGACATGCTGCATGCACTGAGCGCGGCAAATCCGGCGCTCAAAATACGCATCCTCATCTGGGCGTTCGGCCCGATCTATTCGGAAAAATCCCTGAAACTATTGCGAAAGAAGACCTTCCCGAAGAGCCCGGGGATTGATCTGCGCTTCGATATCCAGCACGCGATACGCGGCAGCCATCATCAAAAACTCGTCTGCGTCGATGACGCGGTTTCTTTCATCGGTGGAATGGACCTGACGTCACGGCGGTGGGATACGCGGCGCCATCGCGCAGAAGACAAACTACGGCGCGCGCCCGAAGGCGTTTCCTACGATCCGCTGCACGACGTTCAGGCCATGGTCACCGGTGATGCCGCCCGGCTCATCGGTGAAATTGCAAGACGGCGGTGGGAAAAAGCCACCGGTGAGACCCACGCGTCCCTTGCCGAGGGGATTGATTTCACCTGGCCGGACGATCGTTCCATTTCGCTGGTCAACTGCCCAGTCAGCTTCGCGTTGACGGAGCCTTCGACGGCCTTTCAGTCCGGCGTTGGCGAGGGCATCACCATGACGCTTGACGTCATCGCCAGGGCCAGGCGGCAGCTTTATATCGAGACGCAATATCTTTCCTCCTTCCGCATTGCCGACGCCATTGCCGCGCGCCTGCAGGAGGAAGACGGGCCGGAAGTGATCGTCATCTGCACGCGCAGTTCCCACGGGCTGATCGAAAAAATCGTCATGGGCAACAATCGCGATCGCGTCATCCGGCGCCTGAAACGGGCCGACCGCAATAACCGTCTGCGCGTTTTTTACCCCGTCGTGCCAGGGAAGGTCGATGGTGAACTGGAAGTGCTTGTCCATTCCAAACTGATCATCGCTGATGACGAGCTCGTTCGCATTGGCTCTTCCAATCTCAACAACCGCTCGGAAGGGCTGGATTCAGAATGCGACATGCTTCTCCAGGCCGGAAATACAGACCACCGCCATGCGATCGCTGATCTGCGCAACAGGCTGCTGGCAGAGTTCCTCGGTACCACCGCGGAGAGTTTTGCCGGGGCCATCACCCGCACCGGCTCGACGATCGCAGCGGTCGCAGATTTCAACACCGGACCGCGCGGTCTGCGAGAATACGCCGTCAAGCCGGACGGCAGCACCGTTCCCATTCCCGGCACAGCTATCTTCGACCCCGCTCGACCCTTTGCACCGTTACACCGATTGGGCCTTCGCTCGCTCATCCGTCGAGTTCGTCTCATCACCCGCCTCGCGTGAATGCCGCCGCAAGACCACCTCGCTGATGAACAGCAAGGTGGTGCCGAGCACTAGCGGGATGAAGAAATAGACGCAGCGAAACGCAATGAGCGCGCCGATCGACGCCTCCTTCGGCACGACATAGGCAACGGTTGCCTCGAGCACGCCGAGACCGCCCGGGACATGCGTCGCAAGGATTGCCGAATTGGCGAGCACGAAAGCCGTCACCGAGCGGAAAAAGGCGACGGAGCCGAAGGCCGAGAGCATCTGGTGCAGGCAGGCGGAAACGAAGATGAAGTTGATCGTCCCGATCGCGACCTGCCCAACTGCGATCGAAAACCGCGGCAGCTGAAACGACCAGCGCCACAGCTGCAATTGGCCGCGCACAAAAAATGCCAGCGCTGCATAGGCGACCGGCAGGACAAGGGCGAGCAAGCCGAACAGTCGGGTCGTTGCCGTCCCGATTTGCAGAAGGCGCCCGGCATCCACGGGATTGATGATCATTGCAAGGCCGCCCAACGTCACCAGTCCGAGCCCGACCGTGACGCCGCAAAAGAGGATGATCTTTGCCACATCCTCAGCTGTCAGTCCCCAGCGCGAGTAATAGCGGTAGCGGAAAGCCCCGCTGCTCAGCCCCGCAAAGCCGATATTGTGCCCGAGCGAAAGGCTGACGAAGGAAGCCAGTGCGACCTTTGGATAAGGCAACGACTTGCCGAGAGAACGGATTGCCAGCAAATCGAAGCAACTCAGGCACAGATAGGATGCAGCTGCACAGAGAAGTGCCAGGCACAATCTCCAAAACGGTATGCTACGCACCGACTGGACGACCTGATCATAACTGTACTGCTCGAAAATCCGATAGAGAAGAAAGAATGCCAGGCAAAGGGCGGCAACAAACAGTCCATTCCAGATTATGCTTTTCAATGTCATCGATCTTCCATAATGCAAGGTGCGAGCGCTGCTGCTCGATCTGCGGGAACGAATGGCCGGGTTTTGTGTTCCTAGCAGCAGCAACCTTTCAGCGGGCCATGCCGGATAAACCGATCAGACTTCTGACCTACAACGTGCATAGCTGCATCGGTACCGACCGCAAGCTTGACCCCGGCCGCATTGCCAATGTCATCGCCGAGGCCGAGGCCGATATCGTCGCTCTCCAGGAAGTCGATGTCGGGCGGCGAAGGACAGGCGGTGTCGACCAGGCGCACATGATCGCATCACTCCTGAAGATGCAGGCGCATTTCCATCCGGCGCTGTCAGTCGCGGAGGAGCAATACGGCGACGCAATCATCACCGCGCTACCGACCGGTGCGGTCAAGGCCGGCCCGCTACCGTCCATCGGCGAAACGCGCGGTGCTCTTTCCGTGGAGATAATGGTTGGTGAAAGGAAACTGCTCGTCGTCAACACGCATCTCGGCCTTCGCGGACGCGAGCGCATCCAGCAGATGACCACGCTGCTGAATTCCGGCTGGCTGCGCGGTACGGCAGACGAGACTGTTCCGAGCATTCTGTGTGGCGATTTCAATGCCCTTCCGGCATCGGTGACCTATCGTCTTGCGACGCGGTCGCTGAAGGATGCCCAACTTGCCGGCGCCGCACCGCCAAGACCGACCTTTCCTTCCCGCTACCCGCTGATGCGTCTCGACCACATCTTCGTAACCGACGATCTAGTCGTAAGGAAAGCCGCAGTCCTTGAGACGAGGCTGGCAAGGATTGCCTCGGACCACCTCCCCCTTCTGGCGGAAATCGCCTTCGGCTGAACCGTACCCTCGCTGTCATCCTGCTGGCTTCAGCGTCATGGCATCCGTCGCCCCAGATATGGGAATCCGGCGCGCTCTCGCATCGGAATGTCGTGGTTGCCATGCAATTTGAGAGCTTTCATGGCAGCCACCGGAGTGTGGTACGACACCAACGGTCCCGAGAACCAATTGATCCAGACGGCAGCGTATAGAAGCTTGCTGCTGGTGGCGGCGCGGGCGCGCCGTACTGCCAGACGCCAACATAGCCGTGATCTGAGTGCGCTTGCGGTCATTGTCTCCCCTAATGTTTGGAATGGACCGTCGAATGGACGTCTTGGAACTGCCAGGGATCAACTCCTTCCCCTACGGTTGAGGACTGGAACAATCATGCGGCGCAAACATTGGGAACAGGTCGTCTAACCCCGGCAAACCGGAGGACAGACCGATACAATCAGCACTTCGCCACAGGAGGATCCACCATGGCAACTAGCAAGACGTTGAACGACCTGTTCCTCGACACTCTCAAGGACATTTATTTCGCGGAAAAACAGATCCTGAAGGCTCTGCCAAAAATGGCTCGCGCCGCCCAGTCCGAGGAAGGTAGGGCCGGCTTCCTCAAGCATCGCGACGAAACCCAGGGCCAGATCGAACGACTCGAACAGGTCTTCGAACTTCTCGGCAAACCGGCTCGCGGCAAGACCTGCGAGGCCATCCAGGGCATCATTGCCGAAGGCGAAGAAATCATGGAGGAGTATAAGGGCACGGCTGCCCTTGATGCCGGTCTGATCTCGGCAGCGCAGGCCGTCGAGCACTATGAAATCGCTCGCTACGGCACGCTGATCACCTGGGCCAAGCAGATCGGCCTCAACGACGCTGTCGCCCTTCTTCAGGCAAACCTTGCCGAAGAAGAGGCCACAGACAAGAAGCTGACTGAGCTCGCACTCGCCTCGGCCAACGCCAAGGGGCAGAAAGCCGCCTGAACCGATGTAGGTCCCGCGAGAAGGCCGCCCACCAGGGCGGCCTTTCTTCAATCGGCAATTCACACATATCGGAACGGATGGAGACAATGGCCAAGAAAACGTCGATGCCCGCCAGAACAACACAGCGACGATCCTCGACCAGAAACTCCATCGCGGCGAAGGTAGCGAGCTTCATCAATTCGCCGAAGATGGACATCCGATTCTGACGAGGCTAATCGCGTCATACAACCGAGTTTGAGAGCAGCAGCCCTCGCGTCGCCTGTTCCACGTCTGTAGTCTTCCATGAACCTAACATGAAGCCTGTTTTCAGAGCGAGTTCATGCCGGCGGGGCCACGCTTACCCATGATCTACCATGGAGAAGCTCTATGAAAATCGCCCATTTTATCGTTGCGGCCACTCTCTCGCTCGCTTCGGCCTTCGTTGCGGCGGAGCCGGCTTCGGCAGTGCCGCGATCTGCAGCACCGGTTGCAGCCGTCGAAAAGAGCGACGTCGTTCAGGTCCGGCACCGCCACTACYGGCATCATCATCGCGATTATTACCGGCATGGCTGGCGTCACCACCGTCACCAACGCTATGATCGGGATTGGCGCTCGGAGCGGCGCTGGCGGGAAAATCGTTACTGGCGAGACAATGACCGCTATTACCGCCCTCATCGCAGCGGCGTCTATTTCCGCTTGGATCTCTAGGCAAAAAGCCCGGGAGACCGGTGCTTTTTCAAGATTTGCCGAGGCCGCCTTGGCGATATCGTCTCCTAGGCAGCGCGCCTGGCATAGCGATGTTGCCCCGCGTATCCATTGGTTCATGCTTGATCGGGCGTTATACGCTTTTCCAAAGAAGGTATAACGCCCGACCGTGCGAGACCGATCGACACTCAAGAACCGAAAAGTGCCGATGGCGAGCGCTTGCTCCATCCCGACCGGCGTCACCTCAGTTGGGTTCGCCCGTCCGGGAAAGCAGGTCGCGCCACCGCTTCACATAGCCCGCAATGATAAGATGGTGCATGCCCGCGGAAAGCAGCCGCTCTGACAGGACGTCGAGATCGAAAGTATCGATGGGCGTGTCCTTGGCATAATGCCGGACCGTATATGTGAACATTTCCTCCCAACTGCGGCGGACCGCCACGGATTCATCGGCCAGATACGGCCGGTACTGATCAATCAATTCTGCCAGGGTCATTGAATGTCCTCCACATCTGTCGCGGGATCTATGTAACCATCCCGACGCCTGAGTGCGCTGACAACGCGCCCGGGCAGGCGATCATACGCGGCTCCCTTTTCCAGGCCTGACCCAGCCCTCAATGAGCCGCTAACGTCGGCGGACGACGCCTATTCGGCCCCCTGCGTTACTGCGACCCGCAGGGCGGGTTGATCCCGCGGCAACTGATCGTTAGGTTGCCGACGCGTTCAACACTAGAAACGAGGGTTCTCATGCCAACTGGCAAGGTCAAGTTTTTCAACAACGACAAAGGCTTCGGCTTCATCACACCGGACGACGGCGGTGCCGACGTTTTCGTGCACGTCTCGGCGCTGCAGTATGGTGACGGGCTGAAGGAAGGACAAAGCGTGTCCTTCGACGTTGGCCAGGATCGGAAGACCGGCAAGTCGAAGGCCGAGAACGTCAGATCGCTCTGAGCCGAGCGGGATCTCCTTCTCGACAAGCCCAATGCATCGCGGGGCGCCATTGAATGGCGCCCCGCTCAACACCACCAGCCGGCCGAATTCGCCGGCGCGACTCAGGCCAAGGACCCGCTCTTCAGTGCTTTGTAGCGCTCGCGACCTTGGTTGATTTCGGCGGCCGGGCTGTCGTCGGAACGCTCTGGGCGCCGCTTTTGGATTTGTCTGCGCCTTTTGTCTTTGGAGACAAATCCGCTGCGACAGCTTTCTTCGACCGAGGTTTCTTGGCAGGCTGACCGCCCGCATCGGCGCTCGCGGCGATTTCCTGAAATGCCTGCAACCAGTGCTTCATGTCCTCCCCATGGGGCCGGCCTTCCTGTTCCCAGATCTCGTAGGCGCGCTGTCTGATTCGGTCTTCGCTCGATGCCATCGGTTTTTCTCCATGTCGGATTGTTGTCCGGATCAGACAAATGGCGCGGTCGGTTACGGCGGCAACTATGGTGCATGTATTTATCGGCTGGGT
>NZ_JBFUBG010000095.1:0-25130 GCF_056405875.1 Rhizobium sp. P1_E6
GGTTCCCAGAAAGCCATGCCGCTTCCTTCGCGCTGCTTGTCTACGCTTCCTCATGGCTGAAAGCCTACTATCCCGACGTCTTCTGCGCGGCGATGCTGAATTCGCAGCCGATGGGGTTTTATGCGCCGGCACAGCTGGTACGGGATGCGCGTGAGCATGGTGTGAAAATCCTACCGGTCGACATCAATCACTCGGACTGGGAGTGCACACTGGAAACGGCGGCCTTCGACCGGTCGGCTGTCGATTTCCGCCATGGCGAGATGCGAGGTGTCATCAAGACCCGTCATGCTGTGCGGCTCGGTCTTCGGCAAATCAAGGGCGTTTCCTCTGATGATATGAAGCAGCTCGTCAAAAAACGTGATGACAAATACCACTCAGTGCGTGACCTCTGGCTGCGTTCCGGCTTGCAAAAGTCCGCCATCGAGCGGCTGGCAGATGCGGATGCCTTCCGGTCCATCGGGCTATCGCGACGTGAGGCGCTTTGGGCGGTCCGGGCACTGGATGTGAAGAGCGCGACCGAGGAACTGCCGCTCTTCGAACAGGTTCGCCATATCGACCTCCAGCCCGAGCCTGCTGCAAAGTTGCCGGACATGCTGCCGGGAGAGCAGGTCATCGAGGATTACCGCTACCTGTCGCTGTCTTTGAAGGGGCATCCCGTTTCCTTCCTGCGCGAGGAATTTCGCAAGGCAGGCGTGACGCGCAATGTCGATCTGCTTCGAGTCCCAAATGGACGGAGAGTCACGATTGCAGGGCTGGTGCTGGTGCGCCAGCGGCCGGGCTCGGCCAATGGCGTGATCTTCATGACGCTGGAGGACGAAACCGGTGTTGCCAATGCGATTGTGTGGTCAAAGATGTTCGACAAATATCGCTCGGTCGTCATGGGCGCGCGGCTGGTGAAGATCTATGGCCGCCTGCAAAGCCATAGTGGTGTCATCCATACCGTCGTCGAACATATCGAAGATATGACACCGCTGCTCGGCATCCTTCAGCGGGAGACGAAACGCTTCGGCGTTAGCGAGCGTTCGGATGAGGTCTTGCGGCCAACCCAGGATCATAGACAACAGAAAAAAGTGGATGCACTGGCAAGAGAGGGGTTGGTCAGAAAGATCGCAGACGGGCGCTCGTCGGAGAGGGGTAGGGGTGGCGATATCGCCGAGACGGCAAGCGTAATGCCGCGTGGCCGCAATTTCCACTGACACGCCCTTGAATCCCCGATCGTCATCTTTCTCAAGAGCTTAGGCATAGGCTCACCGGCGTGTGATCGTTGACTGCGGAACAGTGAACGGTTTCGATTGCGAATTTTCTTGACAGTTCCTATCTTCTTTTGCAGAAAACACGATAGTAAGTGTCATGTTTGGAATGAAGACGTGCTCGTCTGCAGTTGCAACTACATAACCGACAAGGAAATCCGGGAGGTTATCAACAACCTTCTCGATGAGGATTGCTGGCAGCTTATCGTGCCTGCGAAGGTCTATCACGCCATGGCCAAGCGTGGCCGTTGCTGTGGTTGCTTCCCCAATGTTGTCGATATCATCATCCAGACAACCGAAGATTATCACGCCCGTCGCCACTCGACGGAGACCGAAATATTTGATTTCATGTCTCGCTTGAAACAATTCCACGAGGAAAACAGGAGAGCGGACATTGAAAGGCGACAAAAAAGTCATCGAGCGGCTTAACGAGGCCCTTTTTCTAGAACTCGGCGCAGTCAACCAGTATTGGGTTCACTATCGTCTCCTCGAGGACTGGGGTTACACCAAGCTCGCCAAGAAGGAACGTGCCGAATCGATCGAAGAAATGCATCATGCTGACCGTCTGGTCGCGCGTATCATCTTCCTCGAAGGCCATCCCAATCTACAGACACTCGCGCCGCTGCGCATCGGTCAGAACGTCAAGGAAGTTCTGGAGGCGGATCTTGCCGGCGAATACGACGCCCGCGCCGCTTACAAGAAGTCGCGTGACATCTGTCATGACGCCGGCGACTACGTTTCCATGAAGCTTTTCGAAGAACTGCTGGCAGACGAGGAAGGTCATATCGACTTCCTCGAAACGCAGCTCGACCTGCTCGGAAAGATCGGTGAAGGGAAGTACGGTCAGCTCAACGCGGACTCGGCCAACGAAGCCGAATAACCTGCCATTGGCGATGGAATTTCAGCCGGCCGCCCTTAAGGCGGCCGGTTTCATTTGGGAGACTTGATCCGCCGCTTTGGCCGATCGCTCAATCCTCGGGGATCAGGCCGGGGAGGTGCCTGAATTCCGACACCACGCGCTCATAGACGGCACGCTTGAAGGGAACGATCAGGCCGGGCAGGTGTTCCATCGGCTTCCATTCCCAGGCGTCGAATTCCGGCTCATGGCCGCCGGGCGGCGGGTTGATGGCGATCTCATTTTCGTCGCCCTCGAAGCGGAAGGCGAACCAGCGCTGCGTCTGGCCGCGGTACTTGCCCCTCAGGCCGATACCGATCAGTTGCGGGGGCAGGTCGTAATTGATCCAGTCCTTCGCCTCGGCGAGCAAGGTCACGGTCTTGATGCCGGTTTCTTCATAAAGCTCTCGATAGGCCGCCTCCAGCGGGTCTTCGCCCTTGTCGATGCCGCCCTGCGGCATCTGCCAGAGTTGGGGAGAGCCGTCATATTCGGAATTGCCGTCGGGAATGCGTCGTCCAGCCCAGACCAGGCCCTCACGGTTCAGGATCATCACGCCGACGCAGGGGCGATAGGGCAGATCCTCGGCTCTTACGGTCGCCTGGCTCATGGGTTTCTCCGCTCAGGGATTCTTGGGGTCATTGACGAGTGCTGCAATGCCGACAATCTCGATGCCGCGCATGGTCGCTTCCTCGCTCCATTTGGAGATCGCGTCAATGCTCTCGTCGAAAGCCGAGGCGACGCCGATCGCCTGGCCATTACGGCGGGCGATGCGCTCAAGTTCATCGAGCTTCTGCAGGATGGTGTTCACATCGACCTGACTGTCCAATTGCAGATCGGCGAAGGCGTAAGGAAGCTCCGTGCCCTTGGCGACCACGGCGGTCTTGGATTGCGCCGAAGTGCCGTCGTCGAGAAAGAGGAGACCGCGCTTACCAATGTCCCGCATGACCGGTTCCATGGCCTTGGGATCGGAGAGGAAACGTCCGCCCAGATAGTTCATGATGCCGGTATAGTTGGTGATCTCGCCCATCGCCCGGTGCAGGCTTTCGATATTCCTCGTCACGGGCTTCGACGTCAGCAGCGTATCCGGTCCCGGATCGTTAGCTGGATAATCGAACGGCTCCAGCGGCACCTGCAGCAATATTTCATGGCCGCCGCGCCGCGCATCCTGCATCCAGCGCTGCAGGCTGTTGCCGCTGGCGGCAAAGGCAAAGGTGATTTCTTCCGGCAATTGCTTTATGGCGCGCTGCGTGCCAGTCTGGCTGAGACCGAGGCCGCTGAGGACGATTGCTATGCGGGTGCCGCGCGTGCCGGACCATGGCCGCGCATATTGATCCATCGCCCGCTGGCCATCAGGACCTGTGATCGGTAGGCGGCCGAAGGGCGTATCTTCAATGAGATTGTCGTTGGGGATGGCCGCCATACGCGGATCCTGTCCCCTCTGCGTGGCATCGACCAGAACCGGGCCGCTGCCGTCGCGTGGACGAGGGCTGTATTTGGTGACGACGGAACCGTCGCCGGTCACCATGTGCTCTACGTTGGCGCCGGATTGCGGCTCGGAACGCGGTATGCCGTTTGCAGCCTGATTGCCAGATGCCTGCGGCTCCTGGATCGTATCGGTCGGCGGCGCGGCAGACCTGTCCTGCGATGCCGGAGGCTTCGACTGTTCGAGGCCATCATTGCGAAATGCCGTGTAAAGGGAAAAGCCGCCAATCGCGACAAGACAGACGCTCGCGGCAATCTGTCCGATCCGCAATATGCCTGGGCGCTTTCGCGTGGCCTTGCGGTTGCGGCCTAGAGGTGCATGCAGGTCCGTTCCCAATTCGTTGCCACTCCAAAACCGGGAAACAGCAGAAAGCCTCAAGGCCGGGCGGGTGCCCGGCCTTGAGAACGATGAATTACTTGGCGACGACGGCCTTCTCCGGGTCCGGTGGGAAGGACGGGTCAGTCTTCTTGCCGCGCAACAGATCGAGCGCGTAGTTGAGCTGTACGTCATCCTTCGGATCCGGCGGGACGTAGGCAACCGAGCCCGAACCTTCGTCAGTCTCGCTCTGGCCCTTGATGTGACCGCGCAGGCTGGATTCGCCTTCGGTTACCATCTTGCCCTGCAATTCCTGGGGCAGCGGCTCCTCGACCTTGATGTCAGGCGTGATGCCGGTGCCCTGGATCGAGCGGCCCGACGGCGTGTAGTAGAGCGCCGTCGTCAGGCGCAACGCGCCGTTTTCGCCAAGCGGAATGATCGTCTGGACCGAGCCCTTGCCGAATGAACGCGTGCCGAGAACGGTGCCACGGCGCAGATCCTGCAGGGCGCCGGCGACGATTTCCGATGCCGAAGCCGAGCCGCCGTTGATGAGGACGATCAGCGGCTTACCATCCGTCAGATCGCCCGGGCCAGCGTTGAAGCGGCGGGTTTCGTCCGGATTGCGGCCACGGGTGGACACCACTTCGCCGCGCTGCAGGAAGGCGTCCGAAACGTTGATCGCCTGATCGAGCAGACCGCCGGGGTTGAGACGCAGGTCAAGGACGAAGCCCTTGAGCTTGTCGGCCGGAACGGTCGCTTTGATCTTCTGGATCGCCTTTTCGAGGTCTGGATAGGTCTTCTCGGTGAAGGAGATGACGCGCAGGTAGCCGACATCATCCTCAACGCGCGACTTGACCGCCTGAACGGCAACGACGTCACGTACGATCGTCAGTTCGATCGGCTTGTCGGCGCCCTTGCGGATGAGCGTCAGCTTGATCGGCGTGTTGACGGCGCCGCGCATCTTCTCGACGGCGTCTTCGAGCTTCAGGCCGCGAACGGACTGGCCGTCGATTTCCGAGATGTAGTCGCCGGCTAGAACGCCGGCTTTGGCAGCCGGGGTGTCGTCGATCGGGGTGATGACCTTGACGAGCTCGTCTTCCATGGTGACTTCGATACCGAGGCCGCCGAACTCACCCTTGGTCTGGGTGCGCATGTCTTCGGCGTCCTTCGCATTCATGTAGCTGGAATGCGGATCGAGCGAGGAAAGCATACCATTGATGGCGCTTTCGATCAGCTTGTCCTCGGCCGGCGGCGTCACATATTGCGCACGTACGCGTTCGAAGACATCACCGAATACCGAAAGCTCCTTATAGGTCGATGCTCCCGCCGCCTCTGCAGGCACACCTGCCGAGTAAATGACGCTCATGGCGGTCGCGCCCATCAGTGCGCCGACCAGAACAAGAGAAGCCCTACGAATCATTGCGTGCCTTTCCAGTGTCTTTGGCGGTCCACCACGGTCGGGAATCGACCGGTTTACCGTCCTTTCGAAACTCAATGTAAAGCGTTGGCCGATCTGTTTCCAGCGCCAATGCTGTTGCGCTTGCCACTCTTTTCGCACCCATCACGGCCAGGGGCTCGCCGGAGAAAACAAATTTTCCCTGACGGGTGTTGATCGTATCCATGCCTGAAAGAACCAGGTGGTATCCGTTGCCAGCGTCGAGGATGATCATCTGGCCATAGCTGCGGAAAGCACCGGCAAAAACCACCAGCCCATCAGCAGGGGCCGTCACCACCGTTTCCGGGTTGGTCGCGACCGTCATTCCCATGGCCTCGTGTCCGGTGCCGTCGGCATCGCCGAACTGACGCAGAGTATCGCCTGCCACAGGCAGCTCCAGTTTCGCCTTCAATTCTCCGAAGGGATATGCGGGCGCAATGCGGTTTTTATCGGGCACACCGCTGTCGGCAAGGGCCTTTGCCTGGGCGCGCTGTTCGTCCGTCAGAAGCTTGCGGTTCTCCTCCGCCTGTCGGGCGGCGGCCGCGGCGTCGCGCACCGACGCGATCTCCGTCTCCATCGAGGCGACGAGGCTTTCCAGTGTGGTCGCTTTGCTCGCCAGCTCCTCTGAGCGCTGCTTTTCGGCTCCCAGCTCCGCTGCGTTGGAGCGGCTCAGCTTGTCGTTTTCGGCAAGCAGCAGGTCCATGCGCCGTTCCTCCTCCAGGCTGTTTGCCATGGTGGTGGTCAGGCCTTCCTTCTCCTTGGCGCTTGCCGTCTGCAGTGCTGCAAGGCCGGCAAGATCAGCCGCCAGCTTTTCCGTCTCGTTGCGGATGCCCGGCACTACTGCGCCAAGCAGAATGGCGCTGCGAACGGAGGCAAGTGCATCGTCGGGGCTGACGAGAAGGGCGGGCGGCGGGTTGCGGCCCATGCGCTGGAGAGCGGCGAGAACCTCAGCAAGGACGCCGCGACGTTCGTGCAGCGAGCGGCGGATGCCGTCTTCCTTGACGCCGAGCTCAGCGAGCTTCTTTTCGCTTTCGAGGATCTTGCCTTCCAGGGATTTGCGCCGCGCAGCGGATTCGATCAGCGCCTGGCGGATGCTCGCGGTGCTCTTTTCCAGATTGCCGATGCTGCTTTGAAGCTCGGTCACCTTGTCGGAGGAAAGGCTGATCGTCTTCGACAGCGCTTCCAGCTGGGTTCTCGTCTCGTCGCGCTTCTTCGCAAGTTCAGCGGCAGGATCAGGCGGCTGCTGTTCGGCGGGTGTTGCGGGAGCAGCTGTTTCGGCAGCGGCAGGCGGTGGCGGAGCATCCTGCGCCATTACAGCAAAGGGGTTTCCCGAAATGGCAATGCTGGCCGCGCCGAGCCCTGCGGCAACGGCCGGCAGGAACAGGCGGGATCGCTTGGGGGCAGCTCTCGTCATGCGTGTCGGGGTTTACTCGTTCAAATCGCCCGGAACCTAAGCTGATTTGGGGCTGTTGACCAGAAAGTTTGAAGGAGAAGGGGCCGGGACGCAAAACACGGCTGCGTGACCATTTTCGGCTGTATCAGACGCGATGATAGGGGTGGCCGGACAGGATGGTGACAGCGCGGTAGAGCTGTTCGGCAATCAGCGTGCGAACAATCTGGTGCGGCCATGTCATCTTGCCAAGGCAGATCGTCATGTTGGCCCGGTCGTAGAGGGAAGGATCAAGGCCGTCGGCGCCGCCGATCGCGATCGTCAGGTCGCGCTTGCCCTGATCGCGATAGCCACCCAGAAGATTGGCGAAGGCTTCGCTGTCCAGCGCCTTGCCGCGTTCGTCGAGGAGAACGAGGATACTGCCTTCGGCAAGCGATTTCAGCAATATTGCCGCTTCCTCACGCTTGCGGGTCTCCGCATTTGAAGCGCGGCTTTCGGCCACTTCGGCGATACGAGAAAATTCGAGGCCGACGGCGGGACCGGCCTTCGCAAAACGGTCGAAATAACGGGCCGCAAGATCCTTTTCGGGGCCGGACTTCAGCCGTCCCACCGCAAAAAGACCAATCCGCATTCCTCCGCTCCTGCTATGCCGCGCTTTAGAAGCGCAGCGTGGACTTTCCGGCCGGCTATCGAAAGCCGGCCCGGTCAGTTACCACGTTTCAGGCGCCGGACGAATGCCTGGCTGCCTGTCAGTGCCGGGTTTCTTCGTCCATATCCGGAGCCGCCCACATCTTTTCGATGTTATAGAACTCGCGGATTTCGGGACGGAACACATGCACGATGATGTCACCGGTGTCGATCAGGATCCAGTCACCACCTTCCTGACCTTCGACGCGGGCAGTACCGAAGCCCTCGTCCTTGAGATCAGTCAGAAGATGATCGGCGATCGCCATGACATGCCTGTTCGAGCGGCCGGAGACGACAACCATGTAGTCTCCCAGCGCCGATTTTCCGGCAATGTTTATGGTGACGATATCTTCAGCTTTGGAATCCTCGAGGCTCACGAGGACGGCGTCCAGAGCACGGGCAGCGGCATCGGCGCCACGTTCTGCACTCTTCGGGATAACGGCCAGCGTTTTTCCCTTGGCGTGTACTGTTGTCAGTGCTTTCCCTTTCCTGGAATGACAAACCATGCACAACACAGATCCGATAGAACCGGATCATGGTTAAGATAGGCATCAAACTATTAATGTTTCAAGACGCGGCGCAGCGCGCGAACGGCCGAAAGCCGTATTTGGCGTCACGAAATCGAGATTTCGACCCTCGGTCGAGATGGAGGGGCTGTGTACAGCGTCAGCGGTCGGGCGTAAAGTGTCGCTGACTTCTGCAAATCCCGATCGATATGACCGAAACCACCAAAAATCCGCTCACACCCGTCCTGCGAATCACCTTCCCCGACGACGATCGCCTCGGCCACGGCAAGATGGAACTGCTCGAGCATATCCGCGAGACAGGTTCGATCTCGGCGGCCGGTCGGGCAATGGACATGTCCTATCGCCGCGCATGGATGCTGGTTGCCGAGATGAACCGCATGTTCAAGGCCCCGGTGGTGGAGTCGCAGCGCGGCGGCCAGAAGGGTGGGGGAGCGGCGCTGACGCCATTCGGGGAGGAACTGCTGGCGCGCTTTCGCGAAATGGAAGAGACGGTGCGCGCCAGCCTTGCCGACGATCTCGTCTGGCTGCAGAACAACCGCAATCTGCAGCACGAAGGCCAAAGCTGATCAGCCTTCCAGCGCAACCGTCTTGATGACCGCGAAGGCCGCCATGCCAGGATGCAGGCCCAGGCGCTCGCAGGACAACGCGGTAATGCGCGAAAGTATGGCGTCGCCTGTGCAATCGAGGCGGATCTCGACAGTACCCTCCTCCACCGGCGACACCTGCGTGATGGTTCCTGCCAAAATGTTGAGAGCGCTCAATCCTTCCGGCTTCTGTGTTGCCAGCATCACGTCGCGCGCGGGGATGCGGATGCGCACAGGCTTTCCAGCAGCAGGCGCGACACCTGGAACATAGAGTCTGCCCGCCTTCAGCAACACCGTTGCGATTCGGTTGGCCGGATCGACGCTCTCGACCGTGCCCTCCAGCACGGCACCGGCTTCCTTTCGGTCCTCCGGAAGAAGTGACGAACGGCTGAGGACATCCACAGCGGGGCCGGCCGCTTCGACCTTGCCGTCGCGCATGACGACGACCTTGTTGGCCAGGCGGGTTACTTCGGCAATCGAGTGGCTGACATAGACGATCGGAATATCCATCTCGTCGCGCAGGCGCTCGAGATAGGGCAGAATTTCGGCCTTGCGGGCTTCGTCCAGTGCTGCCAGCGGCTCGTCCATCAGGAGCAGACGGGGTGAGGAAAGAAGTGCACGGCCAATCGCCACACGTTGCTTCTCGCCTCCCGACAGCTTTGAAGGGCTGCGGGCGAGCAATTGACCGAGGCCGAGCAGGTCGACGACGCGATCGAAATTTTCGGCGCGTGTGGATTTCGGCGCGAACCAGCGGCCGTACGAGAGGTTCGCCCGGACGCTCAGGTGCGGAAAGAGCCGCGCTTCCTGGAAGACATAGCCGAAACGGCGCCGGTGACGGGGAATAAAGGTACCCTTTGCCGTATCCATCAGCACCTCGCCACCAAGCAGGACACGACCTTCTGCCGGTCGGGTGAGGCCGGCGATGATGCGGATCATGGAGGTCTTGCCGGAGCCGGATCGCCCGAACAGCGCCGTCACGCCGCGCTCGGAGGTGAAGGCGGCGTCGAGTGCGAAGGCGCCGAGACGATGTCTTGCTTCGACGATGAGCGTCATTCCGGATCGATCCTCCGGCCGGCGAGATGGGCAAGAAATTCCGAAGCGAGGAGCGCGAGCATGGAAATGACGATGGAAACGAGGGTGAGCCGCATGGCATTCGCATCGCCGCCCGGCACCTGTGTAAAGGTATAGATGGCCGCAGACAGTGTCTGCGTTTCGCCCGGGATATTGGAGACGAAGGTGATGGTGGCGCCGAACTCGCCCATCGCCTTGGCAAAGCAGAGGATCATGCCGGCAATGATGCCGGGAATGATCAGGGGCAGCGTGATGGTCAGGAAAACCCATGTCGGGCTCGCGCCGAGTGTACCGGCCGCCTCCTCGAGCTTGCGGTCGACGGCCTCGAGGGACAGGCGGATGCTGCGCACCATCAACGGAAAGCCCATAACGCCGCAGGCGAGCGCCGCACCCGTCCAGCGGAAGGAGAGCACGATACCCAGATATTGATCCAGCAGGCTGCCGATCGGGCCACGCCGGCCGAAAAGGATGAGGAGGATGAAGCCGGTGACGACGGGTGGCAGGATCAGCGGCAGGTGAACGATGCCGTTCACTATGGACTTGCCCCAGAAGCGGCCGCGGGCGAGCAGCAGGGCGATGAGGATGCCGAGTGGCAGGCCCGCCACCGTGGCGACGAAGGAAATGCGCAGGCTGAGCAGGATTGCCGTCCACTCCTCATCGCTCAAGCCGAACATATTCAAACGTTGTCTTCTCCCGAAACATCGAAGGCCCGCCGAAGCGAGCCTTCACGCTAAGCTCTCACCGCAGATTGCGGGATTATTTCAGGATGGTGAAGCCCTGTGCAGTGAAGAAGGAGGCTGCCTTGTCCGACTTAAGGAAGTCGAGATAGGCAACGGCGTCCGGATTCTTGCTCTCGGCGAGGAGAGCGATCGGATAGATAATCGGCGGGTGGGACTCGGCCGGGAAGGTGCCGACGATCGCAACGCCCTTATCGGCAGCGGCATCCGTCTGGTAAACGATACCGAAAGGTGCTTCACCGCGGGAAACGAAGGCGAGGGCGGCGCGCACGCTCTCCGAATAGGCAACCTTGGTTTCGACAGACTTCCAGACGCCGAGCTTGTCGAGCGCCGCTTGACCGTATTTGCCGGCCGGAACCGACTTCGGCTCACCCATGGCGAGTTTACCGTCGCCGATGAGGCCGGCGAGATCGAAGCCGGACTTTATTTCGACAGGCTTCTGCTTGCCGTTTTCCGCAACCAGGACGAGGCGGTTGCCGAGCAGGTTGGAGCGTGTGTCCGGCTTGATCAGTTTTTTATCGGCGACGTAATCCATCCAGTTCAGGTCGGCAGAAATGAAAACGTCAGCGGGGGCGGCATTTTCGATCTGCTTGGCCAGCGCACCGCTTGCTGCATAGGAGGCAACGGCTTCCTTGCCGCTTTCCTTGGCCCAGGCCGCGTTGGCGGCATCAAGCGCATCCTTCAGGCTTGCCGCGGCAAAGACAGTTACCTTTTCCGCGGCTGCGGCAGACGTCGAAAGCGCTGCTGCGCCAAGCCAGATGGCCGAGATCGCGACAGTTGCCAGTTTCATCCAGTGGCGGCGGCTCTGCATGATTTCTTCACTCCGAAGTTCGAAATATTTAGACGAATATAACGGCGTGTGAGCTTTGGCTAGAGTTGTATTTCATAAAACATAACGATAGCGGAGCCGCAATTTCCCGGGGTCGCCTCTTCACGCATTCGTGAGGTGCATGGCTCCCGCCAAAGCGAGAGCTCGTGAGGCAAAAATGTGGCGCTTCTGCTTGGCAAACAGCAAGAGATCTGGCCGATCAGTTTGGATCAATCTGCTTTTGCTGATTAAACCGGCAGCGAATTCGATCTGTTCCGCGGAGGTTTGCATTTTTTGCATTGCTGCAATGCACCGGTATATATTCACCTTCTGAACAAATGTGCTAAATGACAATCATCCGACGGCTTCTCCTCCTCCCATAGCCGTCCGATAGGATCGACAACACTCCTCCTCCCAGTTGTCGATCAAGTTTTAAGCCCGACGCACCTCCTCCCGCGTCGGGCTTTTCATTTCTGGGAACTTTCAAACAAACCGATTTATTCTGCGGCCTTGTGCTGATCGCCGTTGCGGATGGCCGTCGAGCTCAAAGTCGAGCGAGGACCGTGAATGAAGGTCCAGGCGGGCGCCCGCTTCTTCCAGAGAACACGGGCATCATCTTCGTCGATTCGGGCAAAGGCAAAGGTCTTGGCCATTTTCGAGGAAAGGTAAGAAAGCGTCGAGCCTGGCCGGTCGATGACAGCGATCGGGAAGGTTCGCGCGATATTCTGCCATTTCTGCCAGCGATGGAAATTTTCCAGGCTGTCGGCGCCCATGATCCAGATGAAATGCACATGCGGATTGCGCGCCTTCACGCGGGCAAGCGTATTGGCCGTGTAGCTTACACCAAATGCCTGTTCGAAGGCGGTGACCTTGATATGCGGGTCGGTGGCGATGCTTTCGCTGCGCGCCAAACGCTCCGAAAGTGGTGCCAGATGATTGCGGCTTTTCAGCGGATTGCCGGGAGTCACCATCCACCAGAGCTGATCCAGGCCCAGGCGGCGGATGGCGATTTCGGCGACTAGGCCGTGGCCTTCATGTGGCGGATTGAACGAGCCGCCGAATAGACCGACGATCATGCCGCGTTCGCTATGCGGCATGCGGAGATAACGCCGGTCTATATGCTCCGTGGTCACGTCAGGGCCGCGTCTGTCCGTGACCGCGAACGCGGTATTTGAAGGAGGTGAGTTGCTCGACGCCAACAGGGCCACGCGCATGCATCTTGCCGGTGGCGATACCGATCTCCGCACCCATGCCGAATTCGCCGCCATCGGCAAACTGGGTGGAGGCGTTGTGCAGCAGGATGGCCGAGTCGATCTCCGTGAAGAAGCGTTCGACTACCTCAGGGTCTTCGGCAAGCACGGCTTCGGTATGGTTCGACGAATATTTCTGGATATGGTCGATCGCACCGGAAATGCCGTCAACGACGGCAACGGAAATGATGGCATCCAGATATTCGGTCGACCAGTCTTCGTCGGTGGCAGGCTTCAGGCCCGGCACGACCTTGAGAACCGTGGCCGAGCCGCGAACCTCGCAGCCGGCTTCAATGAGAGCCTCGATCAGCGGCGTCAGGTGCGTTCCGATGGCGGCGCCGTCGACCAGCAGGGTCTCGGCTGCGCCGCAGACGCCGGTGCGGCGCATCTTGGCATTGACGACGATCTTCTTCGCCATATCGATATCGGCTGATGCATCGACATAGATATGGCAGAG
The DNA here is from genome assembly GCF_056405875.1 of Rhizobium sp. P1_E6. NCBI lineage: Bacteria > Pseudomonadati > Pseudomonadota > Alphaproteobacteria > Hyphomicrobiales > Rhizobiaceae > Rhizobium > Rhizobium sp. P1_E6. The sequence goes on from NZ_JBFUBG010000095.1 coordinate 12,890, forward strand.
GCCTTCGAGATGGGCGAAAACCGGTACGCGTGCCTCGCTCTGAACGCGAGCAACGAGGCTCTTGCCGCCGCGCGGCACGATGACGTCGATTGCACCATCAAGCCCGCGCAGCATGGCGCCGACAGCGGCACGGTCGGTCACGGGCACGAGCTGGATCGCATGTTCCGGCAGGCCTACGGCTTTCAGGCCCTCGACCATGCAGGCATGGATGGCGGCTGAGGAACGGCGCGAATCCGAACCGCAGCGCAGGATCACGGCATTGCCGGCCTTCAGGCACAGCGCGCCGGCATCCGCCGTCACGTTCGGCCGGCTTTCGAAGATCACGCCGATGACGCCGAGCGGGGTGCGGACGCGCTCGATCTTCAGGCCGTTCGGCCGATCCCAGGCGGTAATCACTTCGCCAACAGGATCGGGAAGGGCGGCGATGGCGCGGATGCCTTCGGCCATTTCCGTGACGCGCTTGTCGTTCAGCGTCAGGCGATCAATGAAGGAGGCGAGCATGTCGGTGCCCGCCACATCCTTCAAGTCCTTGGTGTTTTCCGAGAGTATATGAGCCTTGTTCGCCAGGATGGCGTCGGCCATGGCGTCCAGAGCCTTGTTCTTGGCATCGGTGGAAGCAAAGCCCAATGGTCGCGCGGCGGCCTTGGCCTTGCGGCCGATGTCGTTCATCAGCACGTCAATGTCAGGGCTCTGCGCAACTGTATCAAGCATAACTTGCGTCCTTCTTCTGCCTTTCAGATTTGGAGCCGATCTGCGCCGTCATGACCATATCGTCGCGATGGACCATGGCGGCGCGGCCGGGATAACCGAGGATGGCCTCGATCTCCGCCGATTTGCGGCCGGCGATCTGGCGGGCTTCCTCTGCGTCGTAACTGACGAGCCCACGGGCGATCTCGCGGCCGGAGGGGGCGATGATTGCAACAGTATCGCCGCGGGAAAAATTGCCGGAGATGCTGCGCACGCCTGCCGGCAGCAGGCTCTTGCCTGCGCCGAGAGCCGTGACGGCACCTTCATCGAGATGGAGCGTTCCGGCGGGCTGAAGCTGTCCTGCAATCCAGGTTTTGCGAGCAGTCACGGGCGTACCAGACGGTGCAAACCAGGAAGAGCGCGCACCATTTTCAATGGCCGAAAGCGGGCTTTCCGTCTTGCCTGACGCGATGATCATGGCGCAGCCTGAAGTCGTGGCGATCTTGCCGGCATCGATCTTGGTGCGCATGCCGCCACGGGAGAGTTCGGAGGCTGCGCCGCCAGCCATGGCCTCGATCTCGGGGGTAATTTCCGCAATGGTTTCCAGGAATTGCGCATTCGGATCGAGATGCGGCGGAGCGGTATAGAGACCGTCGATATCGGAGAGAAGGATCAGCAGGTCGGCGCCAGTCATGGTGGCGACGCGGGCGGCGAGGCGGTCGTTATCGCCGTAGCGGATCTCGCTGGTCGCGACCGTGTCATTCTCGTTGATGATCGGCACGGCGCTGATCTTCAGAAGCTGGTTGATGGTGGCGCGGGCATTGAGGTAACGGCGCCGCTCTTCGGTATCACCCAAGGTCAGCAGGATCTGGCCGGCGATGATCGCATCACGCGAAAGGCTTTCCGACCAGGCTCTCGCCAGCGCGATCTGGCCGACGGCCGCTGCCGCCTGGCTCTCCTCGAGCTTCAGGGCGCCGGAGGGAAGGTCGAGTACCGAGCGGCCAAGTGCGATAGCGCCGGAGGAGACGACGAGGATATCGGCGCCTTTGGACTTCAGCGCGGCGATGTCTGCGCACATGGCATCAAGCCAGTCTTTCCGCAGGCCGGTCTTGCGGTCCACCAGCAGGGCGGAACCGATCTTGATGACGACGCGGCGATAGCGGTCCAGAGGCTTGCGGTTACTCATCCACCTCGTCCTCGTCGCTCGCGATCATGTCGCGATGGCGCAGCTTCGGCGTCTTGGCAGGCTTTTCCTCGGTATTGGCTTCGACGATGATGTCGCGCAGCGCGCGCAACACTTCCGTCATTCCCTTGCCGGTGACGGCAGAAATCTGGAAAGGCGTCTTGCCGCAGGCCTTGGCGAGTTCCTTGGCCTTCTTCTTCAGTGTCGCATCATCAAGCACATCGATCTGCGACAGTGCGACGATCTCCGGCTTGTCGGCCAGCTCGTTGCCATAGGCTTCGAGCTCATGCTTCACCGTCTTATAGGCTTTGCCGACCTTTTCTTCCTGGGCGGAGACGAGATGCAGCAGCACGCGGGTGCGCTCGACATGGCCGAGGAAGCGGTCGCCGATACCCACACCTTCATGCGCGCCTTCGATGAGACCGGGAATATCGGCAAGGATGAATTCCCGCTCGTCGATGGTCGCGACACCGAGGTTCGGATGCAGCGTCGTGAAGGGGTAATTCGCGATCTTCGGACGGGCGCGCGTTACCGAAGCAAGGAAGGTGGACTTGCCGGCATTCGGCAGCCCGACGAGGCCGGCATCGGCAATCAGCTTCAGATGCAGCCAGAGGGTCTTTTCCTCGCCGGCGAGGCCGGGATTGGCCCAGTCCGGCGCCTGGTTGACCGAAGACTTGAAGTGGGAGTTGCCGAAGCCGCCATTGCCACCCTTGGCGAGACAGAAGCGCTGGCCCTCTTCGGTGAGGTCGCAGATCAGGGTTTCTTGATCCTCTTCGAGGATCTGCGTGCCGACGGGAACCTTGAGCGTCACGTCGTCGCCATTGGCGCCGGTGCGGTTCTTGCCCATGCCGTGCATGCCGACCTTGGCCTTGAAGTGCTGCTGGAAGCGGAAATCGATCAGCGTGTTGAGGCCGTTGACGGCCTCCACCCAGACGTCGCCGCCGCGTCCGCCGTCGCCGCCGTCAGGCCCGCCGAACTCGATGAATTTCTCACGGCGGAAGGAAACGCTGCCAGCGCCACCATCACCCGACCGGATATAGACCTTTGCTTCATCGAGAAATTTCATTTTACTTCCAGTACTCAGTGCGTTTGGGCGACCCCTCTTGGGCCACTCGATATAGGCGGTTCAAGCGGAGGTCAAAGAATATCGTGATTTTTGCGAGCTATAACATACAGTACGGCTTCGGTCTCGATGGTAGATACGATCTGGAACGCATCGCCAAGAGTCTCGAAAGCGCCGACGTCATAGCCCTGCAGGAGGTGACGAGAGGCTTCGTCCGGAACGATTATGCCGATATGCCGGCTACTATCGCGGCCCTGTTTCCCGACTATTTCTGGGTCTATGGAGCGGCCTGCGACATTCATGCTGTGGCGCCGGAAGGCCAGGTTTCCCCGCCGCGCGGCACCCGTTTCCAGTTCGGCAACATGGTGCTGTCGCGCTGGCCTATCCTGTCGACGCGGACGCTGCTTCTGCCGCGCAGCCGCACCGTCGACAAGATCAATCTGCAGCGCGGCGCGACGGAAGCCGTTATTGCAATGCCCGATGGTGCTGTCCGCTTCTATTCCGTCCATCTCGACCATGTTTCCATCGACGAGCGCATTGCGCAGCTCCACCATCTCGGCGACCGCATCAATGCGTTCATTCAGGAAGGCGCATCGCTGACCGGAGCCTACGAATTCGGGCTTCCCGAGCCGCCACTGCCGGAGGATTACGTCATCATGGGCGATTTCAACATGGAGCCGGAATCGCCGGAATACTGTATTTTTGCCGGCGCTTTCGACGGCTTTTACGGCCGCACGGCGCGGATCGGCACGCCGATCGATGCCCTTGCGGCGCTCGGGGCCTATACGCCCGGAAGCTATAGCTGGATGGATCCGGAAGATCACGGCAAGCGCATGCATATCGATTACTGTTTCGTCAGCTGCGGCCTCAGGGACCGGTTGAAATCCGCTGTCATCGATACGAATTCCCTGGGTTCCGATCATTTTCCCCTGCGGGTCGAGATCCGCGATTGAAAGGACGCCGCCTTTGGCGCGGCGTCCTTATTCTTATGTCAGGCGACTTTTTTCTGCTGCAGCGCGCCCGGCTGCAGTAGGGTCTCGATATGGGCGACCATGGTGTTGCGGGCGAAAGAGTAGATTTCGCTGCAACCGGTCATCCGGAACCCGAGCTTTTCCTGCAGCCGGAGCGAGGCAGGATTGTCGGCAAAGACACCCGAATGAACCGGGACGTCGGGCATGCGCCGCGAGAAACGCTCCAGCACGGCTTCCGCCGCCTCGCCCATATAGCCGCGCCGCCAGTAGTAGCGGTTCAGCCAGTAGCCGAGGTGCCAGCGACCGTGACGAAGTTCGATCGACACATTGCCGATATGAACGTCGTCACTACCTGTTATCGCCAAAGTCCAGTCCGGCAGGACGCCCGACGTGACCGGAACCAGCCAGTCCAGCGCGTCCTGCCGATCAAAAGGGGCAGGAACGCGGGCCAGCATGCGGGTGACCGCGAAATCGGAAAGCGATTCCGCGATCGCAGGAGCGTCGCTCAGCCTATGCGGGCGAAGCGTCAGCCTTGCCGTTGATATGACCGGCACGGGGCCGGGCACCATGGGATTGATCCTCGGCCTCTGCAGGGGTGCAGCACTCATGAGATTGCCCCCCAGCTTCTCAGCGACATCCAGGTCTTGCGGTCGAGCCGGTACCATTCGACTGGCACGTTGCTGCCGAGCGCCAGCGAAGCGGCAAGGCCGGATCCCTGGAACTGGAAGCCGCACTTCTGGATGACGCGACGCGAAGCAACGTTCATGACCCGGCAGCGCGCGTCGATTTGCTCGACCTGCTGCCGCGTCCTGAATACCATGTCGACGAGGGCGTGGCAGGCTTCGGTCATATAGCCCTGGTTCCAATAGGGCTCGCCCAGCCAGTAACCGATCTCGACGGTCTTCTCGTCGGTATGCGGTTCCACGCCGCAGCAGCCCATAAAGGCACCGTTTTCGGCCTTGGTGATGGCATAGACGCACTTGCCAATCTCGCCATTTCGCGTACGCCAAACAAAGTCGGCGGCATCATTGGCGGTATATGGGTGCGGCATACGCGATACCATGGTGGCGACTTTGGCGTTGTTGGCGAGATGGGCAAGGGCGTCAATGTCTTCTTCGTGGGGCGCGCGCATGACGAGCCTTTCCGATAACAAGACAGGGCAATCGGTCCTTAACCGCTCCGGCCTCAGCCGTTCCATGGGAGACTTTTGGTCCTCCCTGGTCGACCGTGATTGGTCGACCCTTATCATTTCGCCTTGCATGTTCAGTCCTCCTGTTTGGACAAAGAAAAAGGGGAGATGGCGCCCCATCTCCCCTGTTTTCTGGACTGAACCTGGTATGGCCAGCCGGGTCGATGAGACGCCGGCTGTTTTAGAGCGCTACCGGCTTATTCCGCTGCTTCCGCTTTCGGCATTACAGACACGTACACGCGACCATTGGCCTTCGTTCGGTAGTCCACATTGCCTGCCGTAAGCGCAAAAATAGTATGATCCTTGCCGAGGCCGACATTGGCGCCCGGGTGCCACTGCGTACCGCGCTGGCGAACGATGATGTTGCCAGCTACGACGTTCTCGCCGCCAAACTTCTTCACGCCGAGGCGCTTGGAATCGGAATCGCGACCGTTGCGCGAGGAACCGCCAGCTTTTTTATGTGCCATTGGAGTTCTCCTTTAAACCTGAAACCCGTTGATCTTACTTGGCGGCCACGATGTCCGTGATACGGACAACCGTGTGATGCTGGCGATGGCCGCGCGAACGCTTCGAATTCTGACGACGACGCTTCTTGAAGGCGATGACCTTCTTGCCGCGGGTCTGGTCGACGACTTCCGCCTTGACGGAGGCGCCGGTTACGAAGGGCGCACCGATCGCTGCGTCGGCACCTTCGCCGATCACGAGGACTTCGGTGAATTCAATGGAGTCGCCAGCGGTGGCTTCAAGCTTCTCGATGGTCAGCACGTCGTTGGCTGCCACACGGTACTGCTTACCGCCGGTCTTGATGACTGCGAACATTATTTTATCCTTTCATGTTCGATCCAGCTCTCCCCGCAATACGCAGGTGGCTGTCTTCTTATCAGTCGAAGTTAAGCAGAGATTTCAGGGAACTGACCCGGAACTCTTGTCTGCCGGTGAACCCTGCGCGAGCGCGAGGCGGGCAAGGCGCGGAATACTCCGCCCCTATTGCGAAAGCGGGATACGCGAGTGACAAAAAGGTGTCAAGGCAAAAGGATGGAAAAGCTTGAGATTTCGGCTTGCCAGCCTGTCATTTGCTCGTTATGAGAACGCCCGCGCCGAACAAGCGCCGACCAGACCGCGGAGAGGTGGCAGAGTGGTCGAATGCACCGCACTCGAAATGCGGCATGCCTGCAAGGGCATCGTGGGTTCAAATCCCACCCTCTCCGCCATTTTATATCGCCTAAACCCTTGTAATGTAAGTTTTTTTGAACATAGCCCAAACCCTGATCCTAGAAGCGATCCTAGCAGGCTATTGCGTCCAGCTTTTTTTCGCTGGGGTCTCGTGCTGATTCACAACATATCCTAGATATTTGTCAGGGACGTAATGTCCCGAGCGAACTGGGGTATGTCTTGGGAACTCTATTGGCAGCTATGGGGCGGGAAACGCTTCGCTTTATTGTAGTGGAGATCTGGGCTTACTGGCGCAAGCAGCGTCAAGAGCGCAAGTACGAAGCCGACATGGCCGCTTTCAGGGCTGGCGAGGGCAACCTTCGGCGCCTGTCAGCGACGAGGCCCGGTAACGTCGATCAGCGGCGAACCGCCTCCTTCGCTTCTGGCACCAACACCCCGTCAACCAACCACCGCCATTAAAGCAAGCTCGCAAACGGCGTCAGCCGGCGTATCGTCGCCTCCGGCTTCAATACTGGCAACCTTCATGCCATTGAGCGTTTCGCCTTGGCGGGCGAAGAACCGGCCCAGGTCTTCGGCGCGCTGCTTGCCGATGCCGAGAGAGCCCATATAGGCACGTTCCTTCGCCGGGAGGGAAGCAAAGCCGCTTTGCGCCGCCATCTCGGCATTCGCCAAAATGCGGTTCCGGATCATTCGCGAGGCAAGCGTTTTTTTGAAAATCATCCCAGTGCAGCAGGCGGGTCATAAGCGAGAAGCCGACTGTCAGATTGCCCAGGAAGCGCTCGAACACGGCGCCGTGGGCATACCGATGTCACAGATCAAACCTGCGGTGCTCACAACATCCGTTCTGCCTAGCGATCATTTATTCTTCAAGAGCCACATCTTGCCTGCCATGGTAATGCCCTGCGCGGAGGTCTCCGGGGCCGCATCTGCGTCTAGGCTTTGCAGAAAGCCGTAGTCTCGCAATTCGTTCAACGTGGCCGTTGTCAGGAATTTCACCTTGATCGGCCGCTCCTTGAAACGGTCGGTCCTGGCATAGGTGACGGTCGCGTTCAGATGGGTCCACTTGTTGGCGTCCTGGGCGAACAGGTCACCGTCCTTGGCGAGCTTCAACCCCCTGATCTGGGTCGGTGTCAGCGAAACAATCGTCGCCACCACGGTGCCTGTGCTGTTTTTTTCGGTCGTAGTCAAAGTTCGGTCCTTGAATGGTGTAATCGTTTTGAAATGCGGGTCTGTGGCATTCTCTGCAGTCGCCGCTTATCGTTGCGCCGCATCATGGATATGGCAGGCCTGACAGCGGGTTTGCGACCGGCATCTTCGATTTCGACCCAGCACGGGGCGTTGGAAGCCGGCGGTGTAGGCAGCTCTTCGGCATGGGCAGATTGCGGATCGGCGGCAGTTCAATACCAACGAAAAAGGCCAGACATCCGCCTGGCCTTCCATGCCTTCATCACCCATGCCAGTACATCCGTGGTCATGGGGAGTTAAGCCTTAAGCGGCCTGAAGCTGGCCTGCGGACATTTTGCCCGACCTTTGGTCCTGCTCAAGTTGATAGCCAAGCTTCTGACCTTCAACGATTGAGCCCATGCCGGCGCGCTCGACTGCGGAGATGTGAACGAAGACGTCCGCACTGCCGTCGTCAGGCTGAATGAAGCCGAAGCCCTTGGTGGCGTTAAACCATTTAACTGTGCCGGTGGCCATAACAAACCCTTTCATAGCAACGACTAATCTGCCGCCGGGCGACGCACGGCGGTTGTTTCGACTTTTGAGAGGGAAAGTTGATCAAGAAGCGCAAAGCGCAGCAAAAACAAATAACGGCAAACAAAGTATCGATGGCGCTCTATATCCATCATGGGTTATCTCGTCAACCTTTGTTCCTCAAAGTTTTGGATTTGCTACTAAGGGGTGTGTTTCAGCGCCGTTGATCTGGATCTCCTCTAGTCGGCTCCGGAGATCGATATTGCGTTCGCGGGTTGGGTTGTGTGTGCGACCGACAAGATCAGCTTTCTCTTCGAGACGGCAAGCATCCTGACATTTCATCCAGCGTACCCGTAACGGATTTACCCCTCCCCGGTTTCTCTTGAGAAACTATGCAATCATCTGCGGTGGTGCAGCTGTTCAGGGCTTCAAGGCTTCAAGGGCTGTGATCATCGCTCTTCTTCCGTGCAAATTTCGCAACGATTCGAAAAAAGCTTTTCACTCAGAAAATCGACGAGGACGCGGACCTTGGGCGAGAGATGACGGTTAGAGGGCCAGAGCAGGTGGAACTGGGCGGGGCCGTCTATATGGGTATCAAGCACAGTGCGCAGCCTGCCATCGGCCAATGGATCGCGGGCGAGGAAATCCGGCATGCAGCCGATGCCCATTCCGCTGATGGTGGCACCGCGCAGCGCTTCCATGTTGTTGCAGGTCAGCACGGTTCGGGTTCTGATTTCCGGATGGTCGGGCGAGAGGCTGAGCGGCCAGGGCTGCAGTTTTCCGGAGTTGGGAAATCTGAACCGGACGCTGAGATGACCCTCGAGGTCGCGGAGGCAATCCGGGGTTCCGTGTTTATCCAGATAGGCCGGCGCGGCGCACAGCAGGAGCTGAAACGGGCGAAGTGCGCGCGACATCAGTCTCGAATCCGGCAAGGTCCCGCTGCGGATCGCGACATCGACGCCTTCTTCGATCAGATCGACGATCCGGTCGTTGAAGTCGAGATCCAGTTCGATCTCCGGATAGAGCCCAACGAATTCCGGCAGGATCGGCAGGATCAGATGGTAGCTGACGAGGGGTACGCTGACGCGCAATCGTCCCCGAGGAGCCGCAACAGCCTGTGCCAGTGAGGCCTGGGCATCTTCCAGGTCGTCGAGTATGCGCCGGCAGCGCTCGTGAAACAGCCGGCCTTCCTCCGTCAGCCGCAAGCTCCGCGTCGAGCGTTGGAACAGACGAACACCGAGCTGTTGTTCAAGCGCCGTAACGGCCTTGCCGACAGCGGAGGCCGATAGGCCGAGAGCGCGGCCGGCGGCGACGAAACTTCCAAGATCGGCAGTCCTGACAAAGGCCGTGAGGCTACCAAAGGGTTGGTCCATGTAGAGATCCATTCGAGCGATTTCTTCCGTTATATGCGGAACAAACCGTAGGTTATTGATGGATTGTCTGTAATTTATGCTGCTTTCCGCATTCGAAGTCCAGGCGTCTGAACGCCTTCTCACACGCGAGCCTCCCAAGCGCGTCCCACCCTCGAACCAGCGGAAGTCTTATGACCGTTCCCTACAAGCCCAAACCAACCGGCATTGCGGAAAAAATCTTCGTTTTGATTGCCGTCTGCTCCGCGGCTGCGGCCATGCCTCTCACCTTTACCGGTCCCGCCGTGGCCCTGCCGGCGATCAGTGCTGAGCTCGGCGGCAGCCCGATCGCCCATAACTGGGTCACCAATGCCTTCATGCTGACCTTCGGCAGCACATTGATGGCTGCCGGCGCGCTGGCGGACAGCTACGGCCGCAAACGCGTCTTCCTGTGTGGTCTTGCGGCATTCATCCTGTTTTCCGGCGGGCTGGCCTTTTCGCCTGATATTGTCTGGTTCGACAGCCTTCGCGCGCTCCAGGGCTTCGGCTCGGCTGCGGCCTTTTCCGGCGGAATGGCGTCGCTGGCGCAGGAATTCGACGGGAAGGAGCGGATGCGCGCTTTCAGCCTTGTCGGGGCGAGCTTCGGCGTCGGCCTGGCGTTCGGGCCGATGGCATCAGGTATGATGATCGAGGCTTTCGGCTGGCGGGCGATCTTCGCTCTTGTGCTCGGCCTCAGTATCATTGCCTTCATTCTCGGGGCGATATTCCTGACGGAAACCCGAGATCCCGAGGCCAGCGGGCTCGACTGGCCGGGCGCGATCAGCTTCACGCTAGCCTTGTCGCTTTTCACTTACGGTGTGTTGCGAGCGCCTGAAAGCGGATGGAGCGATGCGCTGACACTTGGACTCGTTCTGGGTTCAATGCTCCTTATGGCCCTCTTCTGTTTCATCGAACGCCTTGTGAAGCGACCGATGCTTGATCTGACGCTTTTCCGGTACCCCCGATTTGTCGGTGTGCAGTTGCTGGCAGCCGCTCCCGCCTATGCTTTCGTTGTGTTGCTCATCCTGTTGCCGGTGCGTTTTGTCGGTGTCGAGCGCCTGAGCGCGGTTGCTGCCGGACAGATGATGATCGCGCTTTCCGGCCCCTTGCTCATCCTGCCCATTGCGGCCGGATTGCTGACCCGGTGGTTGCCGGTAGCGACGATCTGCAGTGTCGGTCTTTTCATTTCCGCGGCCGGTCTCTTCTGGCTCGCGCATATTCCCGTTGGTTCGGATCATGCGGCGCTCATTGCACCGCTGCTGACGATCGGTATCGGTATCAGCCTGCCCTGGGGCCTCATGGATGGGCTCGCGGTCAGCGTCGTGCCCAAGGAACGCGCTGGGATGGCAACCGGGATATTCAGCACGACGCGCGTCGCCGGTGAAGGCGTGGCGCTCGCCATCGTCAGTGCGCTCCTGTCCGGACTGACACAATCCTATCTTGGATCAAGCCATGAGGCGACAATTGCGGCACAGCGATTGGTGACGGGGGATATCAACGGTGCGGGCCAGGCTCTCTCCGGCATGGGCGAACTGGAGCTCATCCATGCCTATAACAATGCATTCAGCCTGCTTTTGTGGCTTCTGACCGGTATTACGATCCTGACGGCGATCGTTATTTTCACCTTCATGGGTCGCGGTACCGGCGAGGCCGACGAAGTGGCTGAAGAAACCATCGCTGCCTGATGATATGAGGGTGGAGGAACGTTTCCACCCTTTTAACTATAGCTACCGAAAAACTACTCTTCCTGATGCAATTTATCCTGCAAAATTACATACCGCAGTAACGACTCCTAAAGTCCCCTTTGCCACTTTATTCCCATCAATATTGCGTTCGCCTATTTACTCGCTGGGGTTTTCTAATGAGTCGTAATCGGGATGATTGGGTCAGCCAGCGGGCATACTCCATCTGGGAAGAAGAAGGCCGGCCGCATGACCGGGGCGAAAGCCACTGGGCACAGGCGCTCCGGGAATTCGAGCAGCTTGAAGCCACCAAGGCATCCGTCGATGGAAGCGATCTCATCGAGAGGCTCAAGGCTGCCGGACGGATTTTGCGGACCTATGACGAGGCGTCCAGCGAGCAGGAAAATCAGAGTGGCCGGCGCAAGGCAGCCAGCCGCCGCCTAGGCTGAAGCCGACGCCGCCGAGGCACTTTTGTGTGTTCAATGCTATGGGCCGCCGCTCATCGAGTCGGCGGCTTACGCTTTTATCAGGCCTGCCTGTCCGAAAATTTATGCGGGCGTTCTTCAGCTCCGACTATTCGTTGAGGCCACGCTGGCCGCGCATCGCAGCTCATTCCAATCCTACTCCGATTACTGTCGAGCGGCCCAGCTGAGGCCGCGCCGGAGAATGAGGGGCATGTAGGGATGGCTGAATTCGGCCGCGACATGGCCAAGTGCGGAATAGAAAACGCGTCCCTCGCCGAAATGCCGCTTGAAGACGACGGGCATCACGACATTGCGCGCGGCAGCATCGTATTGGCCGGTAAAGGTCGTGGCGGCTAGGATCTCGACTGAGGGGTCGTAGTGCAGATAATACTGCTCCGAGTGGTAATCGAAATCCGGAATGCCTTCCATTAGCGGATCATCTTGCCGCGTCACAGCAACCCGGAAGTCGATGATATTGCCGGGATGGGCAACCCAGGTGACGCCGGAGACGTAACGGAAGGGTGCGCTTTCCTTGAAGGAGGTGGCAAGACAGCCATGGTGTCCACCGAGGCCGAGGCCCCCGCGGACAGCTTTGACCAGAGCATCCGCATGCGGCTTTTCCAGCTTCTCGCCGGTAATGACCGGCACCAGAAGATCGGCCCCGGTCAGTTGCGGTGAGCCGAAGATGTCGAGATCATTGGTGATTTCGACTGCAAAGCCGTCCTCGCGCAGCAACTCGCCAACGA